>JAAUUG010000313.1 GCA_012031195.1 Oscillatoriales cyanobacterium SM2_1_8 | reverse complement strand
CGGTCGTCGATCGCGGGGGTGGCATCGGCGATCCCGGGAATTTGCGCCAATCGTTGCACCAAGGGTTGGTCGAAAGGATTGACCGTTGGCGGCGGCAACGTTTGCCAAAACCGTTGGATCGCCGCCGCCGTCTCGGTTTGACAATGCAGCACCGGATGGGGAATGCCGGACAACGTTTGCAAGTGGGCGCCGGCAAACCACGTCGAAGCCACCAACACCGTCCCATCGCTGCCCCCATCCCAGTCGCTGGCCAGGCTGAGGGTGGGCACCTGCCGGGCGATCGCCGTGGCCAACCCCCGCCGACTGCGGGCCAAATCGGGGGCCACGGTCGGAAAAACGCTCAACGGCTGCAACAGACAGGCCAAATCGGCCCCCCCCACCGGCGACCCCAACAACACCAAGCTATGGAGACGCGATCGCCATTCCGGATGCCGCTGCAACAGTTCCAACCAGATCAGCCCCCCCCATCGAATGCCCCACCACCCGCACCGGCCATTCCGGCCGGGCCGCCAATTGCTCCTGGACGATCGCCTCCACCCGATCGATCAAAGGCGCCATCGGCCCCCACGTCCGCCAAAACCCCAAATTGGGCACCACGGCAGACTCCATCCCCAACAACCGCGCCAATCGCCCCATCTTGCGATCGGTATCGGCCCAACCGTGTTGCAAAAACAAAAGAAATGCCATGAATCAAGCCGCGGGCCGTTGCTCACCTCGTTGGGGGAAGCATATCCGAATCGTGCCCCTTTCTCCGACACCGTTGCCAACGCTGCCATGGCAGCGGCGCATTCTCCCCACGTTCGGTTTTCCGCCCGCCCGGCGGCGCTAAAATGAGGCAAACCCTCAGGACGTGCGTCGCCATGATTCCCACCGTTATTGAGCAATCCGGCCGCGGAGAGCGCGCCTTCGACATTTTTTCCCGGTTGTTGCGGGAACGGATTGTGTTTTTGGGACAGCAGGTGGACGATGCCTTGGCCAACACCATCGTGGCCCAACTGTTGTTTCTGGAAGCCGAAGACCCGGACAAAGACATTTACTTGTACATCAACTCGCCGGGGGGCTCGGTGACCGCCGGCATGGCCATTTACGACACGATGCAACATGTCCGCCCCGATATCTCCACCATTTGCGTGGGGTTGGCGGCCAGCATGGGCGCGTTCTTGTTGGCGGGGGGGCCGCCGGCAAACGGATGGCTTTGCCCCACACCCGGATCATGATTCACCAGCCGTTGGGGGGAGCCCAAGGCCAAGCCACCGATATCGAAATCCAAGCCAAGGAAATCCTGTACCATAAAAACCGCCTCAACGAGTTGTTGGCCCACCACACCAAGCAGCCCATGGAGCGCCTGGAACGGGATACGGAACGGGATTTCTTCATGTCTGCCGCCGAAGCCAAAGACTACGGCCTCGTGGATGAAGTGGTGGTGCGCCGTCCCGTCCTCGAAGCCGCAGCTTAGCCTTGATACCATCTTGGTTTGTTTTTTGTTCTGATTGAGTTCTGTAGACCCCAACCATGCGCGACGATCGCCCCGCCCCCGAAGAAGCCTACAAAGGTACGATCCACCTGCCGCAGACGGATTTTCCGATGCGGGCCAATGCGGTGGAGCGGGAGCCGCAAATTCAACAATTTTGGCGCGATCGTCGCGTGTACGAACAACTGGGCGAGTCCAACCCGGGGCCGGTGTTTGTGTTGCACGATGGCCCCCCCTACGCCAACGGACAGTTGCATGTGGGCCATGCCCTCAACAAAATCCTGAAGGACATCATCAATCGCTACCGATTGTTGCGGGGGGACAGGGTGCGTTATGTGTTGGGGTGGGATTGCCACGGGTTGCCCATCGAGCTCAAGGTTTTGCAGACCCTTTCCCGCGAAGAACGGGAAAAGCTGACCCCCTTGGCTTTGCGTCAAAAAGCCCAGTCCTTTGCCCTGGATACCATTGCCGAGCAGGCGGCGGGGTTTCAGCGGTGGGGGGTCTGGGGCGACTACGAAAATCCCTATTACACCCTGAAGCCGGAATACGAAGCGGCCCAGATTGGGGTGTTTGGGGAAATGGCCCTCAAGGGGTTTATTTACCGGGGGCTGAAGCCGGTTTACTGGTCGCCGAGTTCCCAAACCGCCTTGGCAGAAGCGGAGTTGGAATACCCCGAAGGCCACGTTTCCCCCAGCATTTACGTGGCGTTTCCGGTGGCAACTTTGGGGGAAGGGGCTCAGGCGGTGCTGGGTTCCCCTGCCAATCTGTATGCGGCGATCTGGACGACGACCCCTTGGACAATTCCCGCCAATTTGGGGATTGCCGCCAACCCCGATTTGACCTACACCCTGATTCGGGATGGCGATCGCCGCTGCATTGTGGCCGCCGACTTGGCCGCAGCTTTGCAAAGCCGGATGGGAGAAGGGGCGGATCGTGGGGCCGAACGTTTGCGGGGAAAGTCTTGGCGGGGACAGTGTGCCGGCATCCGTTGGCGGCGGTAGACCCCCAATTCGATCGCCCCAGCCCGGTGGTGTTTGGCGATTACGTGACGGCGGAATCGGGAACCGGTTTGGTGCATACGGCACCGGCCCACGGTCAAGACGACTTTGCCACGGGGCGCAAATACGGCTTGGGGTTGGTTTCACCGGTGGACGATCGGGGGGTGTTTACGGCGGAGGCGGGGCCCTTTGCGGGGCTGGCGGTGTTGAAGGAAGGCAACCAAGCGGTGACCGCCGCCCTGCAGGATCGGGGGTTGTTGTTGGCCCAGATGGACTACGCCCACAAATATCCCTACGATTGGCGCACCAAGAAACCGGTGATTGTGCGGGCCACCGAGCAGTGGTTTGCCTCGGTCGAAGGGTTTCGGGAGGCGGCCCTGGCGGCGATCGCCCAGGTGCACTGGATTCCGGCCTCCGGGGCCAACCGGATCGGGGCGATGGTGCGGGAGCGATCGGACTGGTGCATTTCCCGGCAGCGGAGTTGGGGGGTGCCCATTCCAGCGTTTTACGATGGGGAAACCGGGGAAGCCTTGCTCACGGCGGAAACCCTGGCCCATGTGCAGGAAATTTTTCGAGAACGGGGCTCCGATGCCTGGTGGGAATTGTCGGTGGCGGAGTTGTTGCCGGAACCCTACCGCAGCAACGGCCGTGTGTACCGCAAGGGTACCGACACCATGGACGTGTGGTTTGATTCGGGTTCGTCGTGGGCGGCGGTTGTGTGCGGCGCGGGGTTTGAACTACCCGGCGGATTTGTACCTGGAGG
>JAAUUG010000312.1 GCA_012031195.1 Oscillatoriales cyanobacterium SM2_1_8 | reverse complement strand
GGGCATTGAACGGCGGCCCCCCGATGAACTGGAACGCCTCCAGGCTGAGGATCGTCACCGCCAGGTGCGCCTCCAGTTCCGGAATCGCCGCGATCTCCGCCATCGCCACCGGCGCATTGGCCGGCGAGACAAAAAAACGGTCCCGATTGGTGATGTTCCAGAGGGTCGCGTTGGCGAGCGCCCCGGAAATCCCCACCGCCGGCAGGTCCACCCCGACCGGCAGGTTGATCCAGAAATCGACCGCCGTCAGCAGGTCGGCCGGCAAAAAGCTCTTGCGGCGCTCCGGGTCGGTCGCCTCCGCGATCCGGTTGGGAAAGAGGATCGAACCCCACCGGCTGGGAATCTCGGCGGGCAGCGGGCTGTCGTAAAACCAGTTCGCGCTGACCAGGTTGCTGCTGTCGAGCGGGCGCACCGGCACGCCCTCGAAGTTGTTGCCATCGAGGCGTTGCTGAGAGCCGGCAGAAAGCCCCTTCCCGCAGGCGGTTCTCGTGCAGGTCCACGAGGAATATTTCCGCCCGCGCGAAGCCCCGCTCCTCCAGCGCCCGAATGACCGCCCGGACCAGCTCCGGGGGCGTCGTCAGGCCCAGCCCCGAGTTCGTGTAAACCTTGAGCGCCGCCCGGCGATGCTCGCCCGGCACCAGTCGCCGTCCGCTGGTCGCTTCAAAGCGGGCCAGCAGCGCCTCGACGGCCTCCTCATAGTCGCCGCCCCGGAAGCCCGGCAGCTCCGCCGCCCAGACGTCACCCAGAAAAGCATCGCGCGCGCCGTCATAGCCCCAGAAACTTGCCTTGAGGCTGGCGGTCAGCAGCAGGAAGAGAATAATACTCCACCGGAGGGAGGGCATCATGGAAGCCTTGACACGAGATTTTCGCAAAGGGAACGCTTAACACCTTGAATCGTCCGGTGCCAATCCGCGAAGTTTTTCCGTTGTTCCTGCTGGCCTGGGTACTCGCCGCGTGCGGGCCGGAGCCCACCGCCGACCCCGGTCTGGAGGAGGCCGAGACCCTCGTCGAAACCGGCAACCCGGCCGCCGCCGCCCCTTGGCGATCGAACGTGCAAAACAAAATTTCTTTGTAGAAAATTTTCAGCAGGGCGAGCACCACCAAGGTGACCCCAGCGGTACGCCAGACATCGGCCGCCTGGACATTGAGAATGTTGCCAAACAACAAATCTTCGAGGGCAACGGGAATTTGCAAGCGGGCTGCCAACAGAATGCCCGAGGCAAAAAAGCCGGCAAAAATGAGGGCCATGGCGCCATCGGCACGAACTTCGGTTTGGTTGCGCAACCAAGCCACCGCCATCGCGGCCAACACCCCCGAACCCACCGCCCCCAACAGCGTTTCCCAGCGCAGCCAATAGGCCAGGGCCAAACCCGGCAGGGTGGCATGGGCGATCACGTCCCCCAGCAGCGCCAGCCGTTGCACCACCAACAGCGAACCCACCACCGGGCACAACACCCCCGACCACATTCCCACCAGCAGCGCATGGCGGGCAAACTCGTATTGCCAAGGTAGGGTTAGCCCCAGCCAAAAGCCTTCCATCACCAACTCCCCAAACCGGCCAGCCCTAACACGTTACGTCCAAAGGGCGGTGGCCGTTGACCGCAGATCGCCCCCACCAATCGGCAAGATGGGGGGTAACCTCGGCGGGCGTTCCCCAAGCCGTCACCCGCCCATCCAACAACAACAGGCGATCGCATTGTTGCAGGAGGGTGCCCCCATCGTGACAGCTTAGCAACAGGGTTTTGCCTTGGCCTGCCAACTCCCGGCACAGCCCAAACAAATCGGTTTCGGTGGGTTTGTCGATCGCCGCGAACGGCTCATCCAGCAAAAACAAATCCGCCTCCGAGGCCAACGCCCGGGCCAAAAACACCCGTTGTTGTTGCCCCCCCGACAGGGCCGCCAAGGGTCGATGGCTCAAATCGGACAGACCGACCCGGGCCAGCGCTTGGTTGACCAACGCCCGATCGCGGGCCCCCGGCGATCGCCCCCAGCCCAAGGCGGCCACCCGTCCCAGCATCACCGCCCGGCCGACCGAAATGGGGTAGTGCCAATCCACCTCCGACCGTTGGGGCACCCAGGCCACCCGCGATCGCTGTTGTTGCAGGGGCTGACCCTGCCACCAGACCTGCCCTTGGTGCGGCACCAACCCAACAATCCCTTCAAAAAAGAGCTCTTGCCGGCGCCGTTGGGGCCCACCACCGCCACCACCATCCCCGGATCCACCTGCAACGACACATCGGCCAAGGCGATCGCCCGGCCGTAGCGCACGGTCAGATGCGCCACCGTCAGCCCCTCAACCCCCATCGCGAAATTCCGCCAACGGCACCGCTTTGCCCCCCAACCCATTCACCACCGTGGTCACGTTGACCGCCAACATCGTCAAGTAGGTTTCCGCCTCCGAACCCGTTTTCCCCACCGTATCGGTGTAGAGGGGCTGGGATGCCACCGCCACCCCCGCTTCCCGCGCCACTTGGGCCAGCCAAGGCGCCCCCCACCGTCGCCTCGGCAAACAAAACGGGCACCTTTTTTTCGCGAATTTCTTCGATCACCTCGACCATTTGGGCCGGCGCCAGGGTGTCGGTCGTCGAAACCGCGGCCAAACTCACAGCCTGCAACCCACAGGCCTCGGCAAAATAGCCCATGGCATGGTGGGTGGTGACCAACACCCGCTTGGCGGGGGGAATGGTGGCGCACTGGGTCTTCTGCCAAGCCTGCACCCGGCTCAGTTGGGCCGCCAAATCCTTGGCCCGCTGCTGGAAAACCGTGGCTCGCTCCGGCTGGGCTGCGGCCAACGTCGCGGCGATCGCCTGCCCCATTGCGGCCCCATGGGCTGGATTTTGCCACACGTGGGGATCGGGCACCTTGCCAGCCGTGGCTTTATTTTTATTTTTGTCATGATCATGACCATGATCGTGGTCGTGATCATCATGATCGTGATCGTGGTCGTGATCATCATGATCGTGATCGTGGGGAGCCACCTGCAGGGGTTGGGGTACAGCCACCTCCGCCACCGCCACCACCGTGCCTTTGGCCCCGGTCACCGCCTTATCAATCGCCGGTTCAAAGTTGTAGCCGTTGCGAAACACCACCGCCGCCGCCTCGATCGCCCGCTTGTCGGCCGGCGTGGTTTGGTAGGTGTGGGGATCGACCCCAGGGGCCATCAAACAAGTGAGATCGACGTCCGCCGCCCCTACGGTTTTTACCAAATCGCACAAAACCGCCGAGGTGGCCACCACCGTCAGCTTGGGG
>JAAUUG010000311.1 GCA_012031195.1 Oscillatoriales cyanobacterium SM2_1_8 | reverse complement strand
CTGTTTTGTCTCGTCGCTATGCAAAACAGCTATAAATTTGCGACAGGCTTGCCCTTACCCCCAACCCCTTCTCCCAGAACGGGAGCAGAACCCTCTTTCTGAGATCTTTGCCCCACTTGGTGATTTCACCCCAAAGTCAGGAGATCCACGCTTTTATGGGGATGGGGGAATCACCGATCGCAAACGCTGCCACACTTCTTGGTAGGCTTCGGCGAGACCGCCCAAATCCTGCCGGAAGCGGTCTTTGTCGAGGCTGCGGGCTGTGGAGGTGCCCTCGACCCGCCGATCCCACAACCGACAGGTGTCCGGCGCAATCTCGTCCGCCAACAAAACCTGACCCTGGCGATCGCGCCCAAATTCCACTTTGAAGTCCACCAAGGTCAAATCGCAAGCGCCGAACAATTCTTGCAAATGCCGGTTGATGACCAGACCTTGGCTCTCCAAAGCCTGTTTTTCCGAGGGGGTGGCTATCCCCAACAAGGCAATGTGAGCATCGGTCAACAGGGGATCGCCCAAAGCATCGTTTTTGAGGTAAAACTCCACCAAGGGTTCCGCCAAGATGGTGCCTTCGCCAATTCCCAACCGCCGACACAGGCTGCCGGCCGCCACGTTGCGCACCACCACTTCCAACGGGATGATTTCGACCGCCTGCACCAACATTTCCCGATCGCCCACCTGTTGCAAAAAGTGGCTGGGTATGCCCTGTCTTTGCAAATAGGCAAAAATCAAACTGGAAATCCGACAGCCTAGGGCCCCTTTCCCCGCGATCTCGGCCCGCTTCTGGGCATTGAACGCCGTGGCGTCGTCTTTGTAATAAACCCGCAAGACCTGGGGATCGTCGGTGGCGTACAGGATTTTGGCTTTGCCTTCGTACCGCTTGAGTGCCATGTTACCCCCCGTTGTTACCCCTCATTGTCGGTGGCCAGTTCCTGCAGCCGGGCGCGCGATCGCGCGCAATGCAGGTCTGAACAACCTCTTCGATGTCCCCGTTCAGGGCTTTTTGCAGATCAAAGTTGAGGTTCAGGCGGTGATCGGTCACCCGATTGTCTTTGTAGTTGTAGGTGCGGATTTTCTCGGAACGGGCCCCTGTCCCCACCTGCGATCGCCGCAGGGAACCCACGGCCTCCTGTTGTTCCTGCAATTTGATTTCGTAGAGCTTAGCCCGCAAAATTTGCAGGGCGCGCTCTTTGTTTTTGAGCTGGCTCCGCTCTTCGGTGCAAAAAATCCGGATGCCCGTCGGTTTGTGAAACAAGTCTACGGCGGTTTCCACTTTGTTCACGTTCTGACCGCCCGCCCCCCCCCGATCGCGCGGTGGTCATGTCAATGTCTTTGGGATCGATGTGCACTTCCACTTCATCCACTTCGGGCATCACGGCTACGGTGGCGGTGGAGGTGTGCACCCGGCCGGAGGCTTCGGTGGCGGGCACCCGCTGCACCCGGTGCACCCCCGATTCAAATTTCAAATGGCTGTAGACCCGATCGCCTTGGATTTCGAGAATAATTTCTTTGTAGCCGCCCATTTCGCCGACGGATTCGCTGAGCAAACTCACCCGCCAACCCTGGCCCTCGGCGTACCGGCTGTAAATTCGCAGCAAATCTCCGGCCCACAAACTGGCTTCGTCGCCGCCGGTGCCCGCCCGAATTTCCAACATGATGTTCTTGTCGTCGTTGGGGTCCTTCGGCAACAACAAAACCTTGAGATCTTCTTCGAGCTGACCCAGTTCCCTTTGCAATTCGTCGATTTCTTGGGCGGCCAGTTCCCGCATTTCCGGATCGTTGCTTTCCCGTTGGAGTTGCTTGGCCCCCTGCAAATCCTGCTCGGCCTGCCGCCACCGTTCGTAGACCGTGACGGTTTCTTCCAGGGAGGCACGGGCCTTGGCCACCCGTTGCAGTTCCCCGGGGTCGCTTACCACATCCGGATCGGCCAACCTTCGGGTCAATTCGTGAAAGGTTTGCTCGATCGCCTGGAGTTTGTCTTCGAGGTAGGCGGCAGCCATGGCAACTCGCTAGAAGGGGGGCAACACAGTCAAAAAGCAGCAAGCAGTCAAAAAGAGGGGGCAGGGCAACCTCCCCCAGGACACAAACTACTTTTTCTTTTTCTTGGCGGCGGCTTCTTTCTTGGCGGCGGCTTTGACTTCTTCCAGGGCCGGGCCTTCCTTCAGCACCGGGGCTTTCACTTCTTCCGCCGAAAAACCATATTTCCGCAGGAAGCGATCGACCCGACCTTCGGCATCGACAATTTTTTGGGTGCCGGTATAAAAAGGATGATTCCCCGACCACAGGTCAACCTGGAGTTCGGGTTTGGTGGAGCCGACGGTGGCCACCACTTCGCCGTTGCAAATAACTTTGGCTTCGGGGTACCACTGGGGATGAATGTTGGGCTTGGGCATGGCTTTGGTTGACTCACAGACCCATTATCATACCGTTTTTTGCGCGGATTGGTACCGTTCTTTGAACCGTTGTTCCTCTTGACGGCGATCGACAATGGGGTGGGGATAGTCCCGCCGGTTGAGGATCGCGCCGCTGTGGATTTCATCGGCGGTGACGTGGCGCAGGGCGGGCAGCCACTGTTTGATGTAGGCGGCATCGGGATCGAATTGTTGGGATTGGCGGTAGGGGGTTGAAGATGCGGAGGGGTTTGGGATCCATGCCGCTGGAGGCGCTCCATTGCCAGCCGCCGTTGTTGGCGGCCAAATCCCCATCGATCAATTGCTGCATAAAGTAGGCTTCGCCCCATTGCCAACTCACGAGGAGGTTTTTGGTCAGGAAGCTGGCGACGATCATGCGGCAACGGTTGTGCATCCAGCCGGTGTGGTTGAGTTCCTGCATGGCGGCATCGACGATGGGGTAACCGGTGCGCCCTTGGCACCAGGCGGCAAAGCGATCGGGGTCGTTGTCCCAGACGAAGTTTTGCATGGCGGGGCGGTAGGCCCCGGTTTCCAGTTGGGGGAAGTGCCGCAAGACGTGTTGGTAAAATTCGCGCCAGCACAGTTCCTGTTGCCAGGTTTGCCAACTTTGCCGGGCTTCGTCGCTGCGGATGCGGGCTTCGGCGGCGAGGACATGGGCCCAAACCCGGCGGATGCCCACGGTGCCAAACCGGAGGTGGGGACTGAGGCGGGAGGTGCCGGGTTCGCCGGGAAAGTTGCGGGCTTCTTGGTAGCGCAGGAGGCGATCGCTTTCGCAAAAATCGGCCAACAGGGCCAAAGCGGCTTTTTCGCCGCTGGGGGGAGGGACTGGGTTGGTCGGGCAGGTCG
>JAAUUG010000310.1 GCA_012031195.1 Oscillatoriales cyanobacterium SM2_1_8 | reverse complement strand
GGCGGGCATTGGCGGGCTGGTGGCGGCGACCCAGTTGGCGGCGAAGGGCATTTCGGTGTTGGTGTTGGAAAAGTACCAAATTCCGGGGGGCAGCGCCGGTTTTTTTGAACGGCAGGGCTACCGCTTCGATGTGGGCGCGTCGATGATTTTTGGCTTTGGGCAGGAGGGCACCACCAACCTGCTCACGCGGGCGTTGGCGGCGGTGGGGGAGTCTTTGGCGACGGTGCCCGACCCGGTGCAAATTGCTTACCATTGCCCAAGGGTTTGGCGGTGCGGGTGCATCGCGATTACGAGGCGTTTTTGCAGGAACTGGGCGATCGCTTTCCCCAGGAACGGGCGGGCATTCGCCGCTTTTACGATACCTGCTGGCAAATTTTTAATTGCTTGAACGCCATCGAATTGTTGTCGTTGCAGGAATACCGATATTTGTTCCGGGTGTTTTTCCAGAATCCGGGGGCGTGTTTGGGGTTGGCCCGGTTTTTGCCCCAAAACATCGGCGATGTGGCCCGGCGCTACATTCGCGATCCGGAATTGCTGCGGTTTATCGATATGGAGTGCTATTGCTGGTCGGTGGTGCCGGCCGATCGCACGCCGGCCATCAATGCGGGGATGGTGTTCAGCGATCGCCACTATGGGGGCATCAACTATCCCCAGGGGGGGGTGGGCCAAATTGGGTTGGCGTTGGTGCGGGGTTTGGAACGGCACGGCGGCCAAATTCGCTACGGGGCGCGGGTGACGGCGATCGTCCCCGATCGCGATGGGGTGACGGTGCGGCTGGCCAACGGGGAATCGCTGCGGGCCCGGCGGGTGATTTCCAACGCCACCCGCTGGGATACGTTCGATCGCCTGGTGCCGCTGCCTTTGCCGGCTTCGGAACAACGATGGCGAGAGCGGTACCAACCTTCCCCCAGTTTTCTGAGCCTGCATCTGGGGATCCGCGCCGAAGCGTTGCCCGCGGCCACCGATTGCCATCACATTTTGCTGGAGGACTGGCAACACCTGGAGGCGGAACAAGGAACGGTGTTTGTGTCGATTCCGACGCTGCTGGATCCGACGTTGGCACCGCCGGGCCGCCACATTGTGCATACGTTTACCCCCAGTTGGCTGGCCCACTGGCAAAACCTGTCCCCTTCCGCCTACAAAGCCCGCAAGGCGGAGGCCGCCCAAACCCTGCTTGCGCGCTTGGAACGACTGTGGCCGGGACTCACCGCAGCCATTGAAGTGCAAGCGGTGGGCACCCCCCGCACCCATCGCCGGTTTTTGGGAAGAATGGACGGCTCCTATGGCCCCATTCCGCGCGATCGCCCCTGGGGGCTGGTGGGGATGCCGTTCAACCGTACCCCCTTCCCCAACCTGTTTTGTGTGGGAGATAGCACGTTTCCGGGACAAGGGCTGAATGCGGTGGCTTTTTCGGGGTTTGCCTGCGGCCATCTGGTGGCCAGCACCCTTGCCTAGTGGGTATGGACAGGATGCGACCGCCAAATTCCCCTGCTTCAAAAGAAAGGGGGCTAGGGGAAAGAAGGAACCTGACTCAGAATGATTTCAGAGCCATCTTCGTCGTCGAACTCCCATCTCTCAAGGTTTTGGCTCTGGGGAGAAAGCACAACCATCGCTTGCCATATTCCAAGCATCACCCACTATGCTCAAAGCATCACCAATCATGTTCCAAGCATCGCTTGCCATATTCTAAGCATCACCCACCATGCTCAAAGCATCATCAGTCATTTTCCAGGCATCGCCAGCCATGTCTAAAAACATGAGCAACTATGTTCCAAGCATCATCAGTCATGTTCTAGGCATCACCAGCCATGCTCAAAGCATTGCCAGTCATATTTCAAGCATGGCCGACGATGCTTGGAATAGGGTGGCTCGTGCCCAACGTTCCAAAGTGGGTTTGCTGCCCCCACCGCATCATCTTTCTACACTTGGTTGGCTTACGTTTCTGGGCATTGTAGCTACCGTCTCTTGGCCGGCCCCCCAACGCTTGACAACCTAAGTTGCCGCCTGTCATCCTGACCGCAGTCCTCTACCCCACCCCCTATGGCTACCCCAATTGCTACCGAGTTTCAGGTCAATACCTACACCACCAGCAGCCAACGCTATCCGGCGATCGCCTATGGCCCCAGCGGCGAGTTTGTCGTAACTTGGCAGAGTCTTAGTCAAGACGGGGATGTCTATGGCATCTACGCCCAGCGCTACAGCAGCACCGGTAGTGCCCTCGGCAGCGAATTTCAGGTCAATAGCTACACCACCGATAGCCAACGCAATCCGGCGATCGCCTTTAGCCCCAGCGGCGAATTTGTCGTGACTTGGCAGAGCAATGGTCAAGATGGGAGCGGCTATGGCATCTACGCCCAGCGCTACAGCAGTACCGGCAGCCCCCTCGGTGGTGAGTTTCGGGTCAATACCTACACCACCAGCAATCAAAGCTTTCCCGCGATCGCCTTTAATCCTCTTAGCAGCGAGTTTGTGGTCACTTGGACGAGTGCTGGTCAAGATGGGAGCAGTGAGGGCATCTACGCCCAGCGCTACAGCAGTACGGGCAGCGTCCTCGGCAGCGAGTTTCGGGTCAATACCTACACCACCAATGTGCAAGCTTTGCCTGTGATTGCCTACAGCCCCAGCGGCCAGTTTGCGGTGGCTTGGCAGAGCAACGGTCAAGATGGGAACAGCTATGGCATCTACGCCCAGCGGTTTGAGGTGTTCGCTTTGCCCGAAGTGAACCTGAGCGTATCCCCCAGGAGCGGCCGCGAATTGGCCCAGACATCCATCACCGTCACGGCGACGGCCAGCCAAGCCGTGGTAGGGGATCAAACCGTGGATCTGTCGCTCACCGGCACCGTCACCGCCGCAGATTTTGTGGGGGGAATGGTGCCCAGTTCAATAACCATTCAATCGGGGCAGACCATCGGCTCGGTTACCCTGCAAATCGTGGACGATGGTCTGGTGGAAGGGGCCGAGGCGGGCACCTTTGCGATCGCCAATCCTTCTTCGGGGTTGGTGCTCGGCACCACCGTTGCCCAAGGCTTTTCGATTGGGGACAACCAGACAAGTGCCGGCGGAAATCCGGTGTCTGGAGAGTTTCAGGTCAATACCTACACCAACAGCGGTCAAGACCATCCCGCGATCGCCTTTGGCTCCAATGGAGAGTTTGTGGTGGCTTGGGAGAGCAATGGTCAAGATGGGAACAACGCTGGGATCTATGCCCAGCGCTTCAGCAGTACGGGCAGTACCCTCGGCATCGACGATCGTGACCACT
>JAAUUG010000309.1 GCA_012031195.1 Oscillatoriales cyanobacterium SM2_1_8 | reverse complement strand
GTTGTCGGATGCCGCCGGCGGCTTTGATGGGCACCCGTCCTTTGGTGAGGGCAACCAGTTGTTGGACTTGGGCCACCGTCACCGGGCCGCTCCAGCCGGTACCGGTTTTCAGGCAAGCGACCCCGGCATCCAGGGCGATCGCCACGGCTTGGGCCACTTCGGCAGGGGTGAGCAGGGGCATTTCCAGAATGGCTTTGACGGGTTGGTTGGTGGCTTCGACGATCGTCGCCAGTTCTTGGTACACCCCTTGGACATTGCCGTCCCGGAGCCAGGCCAGGTTAATTACCACATCCAATTCGGTCGCCCCGGCCTCGACCGCCTCGGCGGCCTCGTAGCGTTTGGTTTCCGAGGTGTGGCTACCGCTGGGGAACCCAATCACGGTGGCCACCTTGGGCGATTTGCGGTGGAGCCGTGCTACGGCCAGGGCAACCATACCGGATAGACACAGACGGCGGCACAACCCCAGCGATCGGCTTCGTCGCAGAGGGCCTCAACCCGTTCCCGTCCGGCTTGGCGATCCAACAAGGTGTGATCGAGGTAGGGGGCCACATCGGGCAGACGCTCGCTCATCCTTCGCACTCCAGGGTTTCGCGGGTGGCCCGGCCGGTGCGGGGATTGACCCCGGTGGCGGTTTGGCAAAGCATCTGCGATCGCGATCGCGCAAATCCACGTCGGTAAAATCCGCGCCAGCCACCTTCACCCCTTCCAAGAACGTACCGTAGAGGAACACCCCTTCCAGCACTGCATTGGTGAGGTCGGCCCGGGCCAGGCGGGCGGTATCGAGGGTGGCGTAGCGGAGGTTGGCCCCGGTAAAATCCGCATCGCTGAGGTCAGCCCCAAACAAGCTGACCCCTTGCAAATCGGCGTTGACAAACTTGGCTCCCCGCAGCACCGCTTTGTTGAATTGCGAGCCTTGCCAAGACTTGCCGGAAAAGTCTACGCCGTCCAACAAGCGTTTGTCGTAGTTTTCGGCGATCGCCAGGGCCCCGCTGTGGCTCCACAGCAACACGCACAGGGTCAGCACGCCAAGGATTCGTCGCCCCCAAACCATGATTTTCGTCGGTCACGCCGGAGTGTATTGTACCGCCCTCGCTGCCCTTCAGTATCGGGGCAAGCGGAGATCGACTTCGCAGGCGTAGGCATCGATGCCCCCACGCACGTTTTTGACCTGGGTAAATCCTTGGGTTGCCAACCAGGCACACATTTGGTAAGACCGCACGCCGTGATGGCAGAGCACCCAGGTTTCGCGGTGGGGATCGAAATCGACGGCGATCGCCTCGGCCCACTGCGAAAATTGGCTGAGGGGGCGCAGGGCGAAACCGGGGAGGGCCACCAAATCGACTTCGATCGGTTCCCGCACGTCAAGGAATTGGTGGGCGGTGGGGTTTTGGAGAGCCGCCGCCAAATCTTGGGGGGAAACTTCTGGGATCAAGGGGGGCACCGTTGGGCGATCAAGAAAAGCATAAACCAGCCGCCGGGGTGCGGTCAATTTCTCCACCGTGTCCCGATGGCCAATGTCCCGATGGCCGATCACCCAGGGCTGTGGGGAGGGGTACCGCTCACAATGCGTTTGATGGTGGTTAAGGCGTAAAGGTCGATGGATCCCGGATGACGTGCCGCCGCCCCCCGGCTTTTGAGACCGGTCATGCCCAGGGCCACCGTCGGGCTGCCATCGGTCGCCGCGGCCCCGTAGCGATCGAAGCGATTGCTGGCATTGACAAACAGGGAACTGCTGCGCACCTTCGCCGCAAACAGGGTGGATTCCGCCAAAGAATCGGTCAAAATGCCGTCGGCATGGCCGCTGCTAAAGCGATCGATCCAGGTAATGGCTTCGGGGAGGCTGGTCACGGTCTTGAAGCGCAACGTGCGATCGAGCGGCGGATGCAGCCAAGCCCCTTCGGCGAGGGGGCTACGGTCACCTCCGAAAACTGCCGGGCAAAGCTCACGGTGTCCACGCATCCCTGCAGTTTGAAGGTACCGCCCAACTCCTGCCAGAGTTTTTGCCCCCAGCGATCGCGCCATTGCCGATGGAGAATCACCCCTTCCACGGCACTCACCGGGTCGGGATCGCTCAGCCAACTCGCCCGCACCACCTCCAGGGCCAGGGATAAATCTGCGGTCGGGGCCAAATAATAAAAACAGTTGCCCATGGCCGCCGGCACCACCGAAACCGTAGCCTGACGGGTCAACTGCTGCACAAACCCCGGCCGACCGTACAAAATCGCCAGCCGCAACCACCGCTCTCGCCCCAACAAATCGGCGATCGCCGTCCCCGCCGGCAAACCCATCACCCCCTCCCGCGGCAGGTCGTGGCAACCCAACACCTCGTTCACAATGTCCAAAAACACGCTTTGGGTTTGGCTGCACTCGTGGCCCCCCTTCAACACCAAAACATTGCCGGTTTTGAGGGCCATCGCCGTGGCCAGCCAGGCCAGTTGGGGAATGGCTTCGTACACCAGGGCGATCGTGCCCAAGGGCACCCGTTGCCCGTGGCCATACAGGGTCGGCGCCGCCAAAGGGTCGGGCAGGGAGACCAACGCCGTCAAACCCTCCACCGTGGCTTGCAACCGCTCGGGGGTGAGCTTGTTCCACTCCAACAAAATTTCCGACACCGCCATGTCCGCGCGGTCTCCAAATCCAAAGTGTTGGCTTCCAACAGGGCATCCCGCTGTTCCACCAATGCCTGCGCCAACGCCCGAATCGCCCGGTTGCGCACCGCCGGTACGATCTCCCATGATGCAGAATCGCCAGGGATCTGAGGCAGGCCGGGCGGCTGGGTCCCGCTGCGGAAGGGCACGCTGCGCCTGGGCGAGACGAGTAGGGTTCAGCACGAAGCCAGCAGCGGCGAGGCCACAATGGCGCATCCAGTGACGGCGCAGGAATTGCATAGGTCTTCGTTCCAGGATGCGTCATGTGCGGGCGTGGTGGAATGCGGATGCGGGCAGGCGGCGCCAGTGAGTTCACGATACGCAACGCCGCTTGCGGCAGCGGAGCAAGCGGTGGTGGCGGCGCGGAGAACCCCGAAGCATTGAGGCCCTTAGTAGCGCGCTGTCCGTGCTAGCCATCTCCGTGGCGATAGCTCCATGCTGCAAGTCGATGCGGTAAGTCGGTCGGCCGCTGCAAGCTCTGCTTCCACCCTCCAATCAGAAGTGGACGCCCAAAGCCGCGAACCGGTCGAACTCCGCGAGGAATTCCGTAACTATTGTTAATAGTTGAAAGGCTAATCTTAAGCTCCGTTGCACAATCTACTTCGTTGAACGACGTGCAATATGGATTCAATCCCGCTGTACGAGTCCGCCTTTTCTGTACCAATTCCC
>JAAUUG010000308.1 GCA_012031195.1 Oscillatoriales cyanobacterium SM2_1_8 | reverse complement strand
TTGAAATGACTATATATTTCGGATAGGTTCGGACATCGAAGGAAAAGGGGGTTTGGGGGCTGCGCCCCCAGCCAGGGGCTTCGCCCCTGCGACCCGACCTGTCTTGTCTCGTCGCTATGCAAAACAGCTGTATACCTGAAAGCACTGCCCCAGAGATTTTTCATTTTCCCATCCCCTTCTCCGCGAAGGGGAATCCGAGGGCTTTTGCTCCCTCTCCCAATTTTGGGAGAGGGCTGGGGTGAGGGAGAAATCAAAACCAGGAGAGGTTTTCTCCCCATCGAAATTCACGTTCAAAGTCGAGATTTCTCATTTTCCCCCAACCCCTTTTCCCAAGTAGGGCGAAGGGGAAATCAAAACCAGGAACCGGTTTAAGAGAGGCGTTTCAGACGGTAGCCTTTGCCGTGAATGGTTTCAATCAGGTCTTCGGGGGCGCCTGCGGTCTTGAGTTTGGCCCGCAAACTCTTGATGTTCTCGTTGATGGTGTAGGAACTGGGGGGCTCTTGGTGGACCAGACGTTTTCCACAATCACGTTGCGCCGCAACAACTGATGCCCATTGCGTACCAACAACTCCAAAATGCCAAACTCTTTGGGGGTCAACCGCATCGATTCCCCGCCATAGGTGGCCTCGTGGGTGCCCACATCCACCTGCAAATCGCCCCACTTCAGCAACGTCAAGGAAGTTGGGTTGGAACGCCGCAGCAATGCCCGAATCCGGGCCAGCAACTCCGGCAAATCCAAAGGCTTCACCACGTAATCATCGGCCCCCGACTCCAACCCCGATACCTTGTCCATGCTGGCATCCAGAGCCGTCACCATCAAAATTGGAATGTTGTAGCCGCTCGAACGGATGCGCTTGCACAGGTTGATGCCGTTCATTTTTGGCAAAATCACGTCCATCACCACGATGTCGTATTGGCTGCTCTGTACCCGCTCCCATCCCTTCTCGCCGTCCTCGACGGCTTCCACTTCGTAGCGATGGTCGGTCAAAAATTCTGCCAAAGGTTCCGCCAACCTTACATCGTCCTCTACCAGCAAAATTCTCACGTTTTCGGCTTCCTTCTGCGTGCTGCACGCCTGTAGCTGTCAAATTTTCCCAATACTATACACTAAAAAGGAAGACGAATATCTTTGAATGTTAAAAAAAGAAAAGCTGAGGTGAGCGCAGGCGTGCCCAAGAAAGCAGAAGAGCAGTTGTACCGGTTGGCGTTGGCGGCGTGTGCCGAGCCGTTGCTGGGGGTCAGGATGGATGAGGAGGGCTATCCCCAGCCTTTTTGGTTGGTGAATACGGCGGCGCAACGGTTGTTGGGGTATACGGCTCGGGAGTTCAAGCGTCTGTCGTTGATGAGCCTGGGTTTGTCGCGGCAGGATGTGCGGCAATTGTTGCAAAGCGGTACCCTGTACGGCGCCCTGGGGACGCGGGGGGGGCAAGCGGTGTATATGGAGATGCGATCGCGGGCTTTGGAGGGGGGGTATTTTGTGGTGGCGTTGCAGCCTTGGGGAGCGTTGACCGCGCCGCCGGTGGTGACGGTTCCCGATCGCCCGACGCATGAGGGACGGGAGTTGGGGGTTTTGGCGCAGGCGGCTACCGGTTTGAGTCAGGCGGAATCGTTGATGGCGATCGCCTCGGTGGCGGTCGAGAGTGGACGGGTGTTGTTCCAGACCCAGCGGGCAGCTTTGTTGTTGCTCGATCGCCACGGTGAGGCTCGTTTTTATCGGGCGGTCGGCTTGAGCAAAGGGTTTCAACGGGCGATCGAGGCCTTTCGGCGCGAGAAGGTCAGCCATGCCCACAACAGCCCTCTGTTTTTCCCAGATGTGTTGCAGTCCCCCTTTCCACTGTCCATCCAAAAGCAACTCCTACGGGAGAATGTGGGGGCGGTTGCGGTGTTTCCGTTGGTGTGTGGAGACGAGCGCCGCGGCGAGTTGGTGATTTATTACGAGGCTCCCCACCCTTTTCGCGAAGCCGAGCAACTCTTGGGGCAAACCTTGGCTGGATTGGTGGCTGGGGCGATCGCCCGGCAGCGGCGGTGGGACGATTTGGTGGGGGTGTTGGAAAATGCGCGGGAGGTGCTGTTCGCGACCGATACCCAATGGCATTGGACGTACCTGAATCCAGCCTGGAAGACCTTGACGGGGTATACCGTGTCCGAGTCGTTGAACACGGCGTTTTTGGATGGGGTGCATCCGGAAGATTTGCCGCCGGTGTTGGCGCAACTGGAGCGGATCGAAGCCGGGCAAAGCCTGCCTTTGGAATTTCGGTACCGGGGGCGCAACGGTCAATACCGGTGGTTGGAGATGTCCCCGATGTCCCATACCGATCCCTGGGGGCAATGGGTGGGCATCGCCGGCATTTTGCGGGATGTGGGCGATCGCCGCCAAATGGAAGCCGAGCGCCAACGCTATCAGGAAACCCGGGCCGCTTTGGCGCAGGCCCACGAACTCACCGCCACCCGCAGCCAGTTTTTTGCCATGGCTTCCCACGAGTTTCGCACCCCCATCGGCGCCATCCTTTCCAACGTCAACATTTTGGAATACGCCTGCGATCGGGAAAATCCCAAAACGGCCCGGGCCTCCAACGGATCAAACGCAGCCTGCAGGAGTTGATTGCGGTGCTGAACGATGTGTTGGCGATCGGGCGTTTGGATGCGGGCAGAATCGAATTTCAGCCCCGGCCGCTGGATTTGCGCAGTTTGTGCGAACACCTCATCGAAGAATGGGCCGCCACCAATGAGGGCCCCCAGCGAATCAAGTTGGTTTGCGACGATCCCCAAGTGCCGATTCAGGGGGATGCCAAGCTGTTGCGGCACCTGTTGTCGAACCTGATCGCCAACGGCCTGAAGTATTCGCCGGCGGATGGCTCGGTGACGGTGGTGCTGACCCAAGCGCCTGGCAAAGCGACGATCGCGGTGCAGGATCGGGGCATTGGCATTGCTGAAGCCGATCGGGTGCGGTTGTTTGAACCGTTTTTTCGCGGTCAGAATGTGGGCAATGTTGTCGGTTCGGGGCTGGGCTTGGCCATTGTGAAGCGTTATGCGGATTTGCACGGGGCCCGCCTATCCTGCGAAAGCCGCTTGGAGGAAGGCAGCACCTTTTTGGTCGAATTTCCGGCCCCAACCATGGCGGCAGAATTGACGGCTTTGCCCCAGCCCCCCACCCCTTAAAGCAAGCTGAGGGATGTCCCTGCAAATTTCTCTGAGCTGGGCTCCCTTGGTTTCCTCCCATCCCCTGGCCCCTTCTCCCTCCTTCGGCAGGCTCAGGAACCGGGGCGAAGGGGAACCCGAGGGGGTTTTGGCTCCTTTTCCCTTCACCCCGACTCCATCTAGGGCTGTTTGCCCGG
>JAAUUG010000307.1 GCA_012031195.1 Oscillatoriales cyanobacterium SM2_1_8 | reverse complement strand
CCCGGCCACCCGCCCCGCAGCTGATAGAGCTGGGCCAAACCAAATTTCTGGGCATCGTCGATCACAATGGTGTTGGCGCGGGGAATGTCCAACCCCGATTCGATGATGGTGGTGGCCAACAACAAATCCGCTTCGCCGTCGTTGAAGGCCAGCATGGTCGATTCCAGCTCCGCATCGGACATCTGACCGTGGGCGATCGCGATGCGCAGACCGGGCACCAATTCCCGCAGGCGGGTCGAAATTTCGGCGATGCCTTCGACCCGGGGCACCACATAGAAAATTTGCCCCCCCCGATCCAATTCATACCGGATGGCGGATTTCACCTTGTCTTCGCTGTAGCGGCTGAGGTGGGTTTGGATGGCGCGGCGGGAAGGGGGCGGCGTCTGGATCAGGCTCATTTCGCGGGCCCCCGACAACGCCATGTACAACGTCCGGGGAATCGGTGTGGCCGTGAGGGTCAACACATCCACTTCCGTTTTGTAGGCTTTGATTTTTTCTTTTTGAGCCACCCCAAACCGCTGTTCTTCGTCGATCGTGAGCAACCCCAAATCCCGAAACCGCACTTCTTTGCTGAGGAGTTGATGGGTGCCAACCACGATATCAATTTCGCCGGTGGCCAGTTTTTGAATGATTTCTTTGCGTTCGGTCGGGGATTTGAAGCGATTCAACAGGGCCACGGTGATGGGATAGGGGGCAAACCGCTCTTGCAAGGTGTGATAGTGTTGCTGGGCCAAAATGGTGGTCGGCGCCAGCAGCGCCGCCTGCTTGTGGCCAGACACCACGGCTTTGAAGATGGCCCGCACCGCCACCTCGGTTTTGCCAAAACCCACATCGCCGCACACCAAGCGATCCATCGGCTGGGGACTTTCCATGTCCTGTTTCACTTCTTGGGTGGCTTTGAGTTGGTCGGGGGTGGGGGGGATAGGGAAACGATTCTTCCATTTCCTGTTGCCAGGGGGGTATCGGGGCTAAACCCAAACCCGGTTTGTTGGGCCCGTTTGGCGTAGAGGGCCAGCAAATCGAACGCCACCTTTTGGGCAGATTTGCGGGCTTTGGCGGTGGCCTGGCTCCACGCACGGCTGCCCAAGCGGTGCAACGGCGGACGCCCTTCGCCGGCCCCCCGATAGCGAGACAGGTTGTTGGCTTGATCGGCCGCCACCCGCAGCAACCCGTCCTCGTATTGCAACACCAGGTATTCCCGCGTCGCTTCGTGGATGGTGAGGCTCTCCAACTTCACAAACTTGCCGATGCCGTGCTTTTTGTGCACCACCAAATCCCCCGGCGTGAGTTTGTTGGGATCGACTTGTTTGGAAACCGATCGCCGCCGTTTGCGGATGTAGGTGGGGGTGCCGGCTCCGTGTTGCCCAAAAAATTCGCGATCGCCGACAAAGGTCAAGCGAAAGGGCAACCAGGAAAACCCTTGCCATTCCACCGGGCAGGCATATTTGAGGGCGACGGCGGTGCGTTGACCGTGAATTTTTTCGATCGCCGGCAGGTCGCGGGGGTTGGGGACAAACTGGCAGGGAAAATCGTGTTCTTGGAGCAGGGAAGCGGCCCGGGAAGGTTGGGCCGAAATCACCCAAATCCGATGCTGGCTGGCGCGGTAGTCCCGCAGGGTCTTGGCCAAGTTGCCGAATTGGTGGGGCACCGCCGGGATCGCCCGACAGGGCAACGCCATGCCTTCCTCGCTTTCCAGTTCCGCCAGCTCCAGTTTTTCCCAGGGGACGGCGGCCAACAGATCGCGCCAGGGGCGGTGACGTTTGGGTACATCGGGTTGCTCTTGCCAGAGCCGCTCGGCGGCTTCCACCCATCGATCGCTCCAGGCCTGCAGCCGCTCCGGCTCGTCCAACACCAAAAGGGTTTCGGTGGGGAGGTAATCCAACAACGAGGCCGTGGCCCAAGGCGATACGGCGGGATCGTCGGCGGTCGCAGCTTGCCCCCACACCACCGACCACGCCACCGGCACGATCGTAATTTCGGCGATGCGATCAAGGGTGCGCTGGCTGGTCGGATCAAACTCCCGCAAACTTTCCAGGCGATCGCCCAACCAATCCAGGCGGATGGGCGCTTCCGAGGACACCGGAAAAATGTCTACAATGTCCCCCCGCCGCGTCCATTGCCCTTCGCTTTCCACCGGCGACGTGCGTTCGTAGCCCAAGCGGGCGAGGGTTTCCCCCAGGGCGACGAGGGACATTTCCCCCCGGCCTGCAGCGAGACACAGGCCCCATGGAAGTCCGAGACGGTCGGGAGATGGGGTTGCAGGGCGCGGACGGTGGTCACGATCGCCGTGGTGGGCCCAACTCCAGGAGGGTTTGCATTTGGCCCCAAGCGATTTCGGGATCGGGGGGCAACACCTCGTCGGGCAGGGCTTCCGAGGTGGGGTACAGCCGCACCAAATCCCAGTTCATGGTTTCGAGGAGAGCCGCCCAGCGCCCCGCTTCTTCGAGGGTGGCGGCGATCGCCAACAGGGGCCGTTTTTCGGCTTGGGCCATGGCCGAGGCCAAGAGAACTTTGGCGGGGCGGGTCAGACCGCAAACCTTGAGTTCCCCCCGGCGTTGCCGTTTGGTTTGCAGTTCCTCAAACAAAGGGGATTGGCCGATCGCCCGCAACGTTGCTGGGAAGGTCATGAAGGCGTGTTACGAATTCTTTCCCTAGGATAAACCCCTAACCCCGACCGTACAGTTCCGTCAGGTGGCGCAGGCGATCGGCCACGGCCTGGAGGGGCTCGATCGACGGGTACCGCCAGGCCCAATTGTTGGCGGCAAACCCGGGACGGTTCATGCGGGCGCTGTTGTCCAGACCCAACACGTCCTGCAGGGGGAAAATGGCCATGTCGGCCACCGAAGCCATCGCCTGCTGCATCAACCGCCAATGGATGTTTTCGGCGTGGGGTCGGTGTTCGGTCAAACCCAGGTATTCACTCAAAAATTCGCGTTCGGATTGGGGAGCCCGCAACCACCAGCCCACCGCCGTATCGTTGTCGTGGGTGCCCGTGTACACCACCGCCCGCCGCCGATGGTTGTGGGGCAAATAGGGGTTCTGGCGATCGCCGCCGAAGGCAAACAACAACACCAACATTCCCGGAAAATCAAAGCGATCGCGCAGCGCTTCGACATCGGGGGTAATCAACCCCAAATCCTCCGCCAAAATCGGCAATTCCCCCAATTCTTGCCGCAACACCTCAAAAAATTCCGCCCCGGGGGCCGTAACCCATTCGCCGTTCATGGCCGTGGGTTCCCCGCCGGCACCTGCCAATAGGCGGCAACCCCGAAATGGTCGATAGCGCACCAATCCACAAACCGCAACAAGAAACCGAAACCGGTTCACCCACCACCA
>JAAUUG010000306.1 GCA_012031195.1 Oscillatoriales cyanobacterium SM2_1_8 | reverse complement strand
ACCTACCAAGCGATTTTTGGCCCAACCCGGCCAGAGCCTCAAAGGTCGGATCAAAATCACCGAACAAGGAGAAGTGCTGGCTTCCAAGTATTCCACCACCGAACTGGCCCTGATCAACCTGGAAAAAGTGGTGACCGCCGTCATTCAGGGGGGGATTGTTGCCCAACAGCTCCGACACCCTGGCATCGTGGCACGACATTCTCGAAGAACTGTCGGCCCGTTCCCGCGAAGTCTACCGCCAACTCATTTACGAAGAACCCCGGCTACCGGACTTTTTCCACCAAGTCACCCCCATCCAAGAAATCAGCCAGTTGCAAATCAGTTCGCGGCCGGCCCGCCGGGGCGGCAAAAAAGACATCGGCGGTTTGCGGGCCATTCCTTGGGTATTTAGTTGGACCCAAAGCCGGTTCCTGTTGCCCGCCTGGTACGGCATTGGCTCCGCGTTGGGGGAATTTTTGCAAGAGAATCCCGAACACCTGGACTTGCTGCAATTCTTTTACCAAAAATGGCCGTTTTTCCGCACCACCCTCTCGAAAGTGGAGATGACCCTCGCCAAAACCGATTTGCAGATTGCCCATCACTACGTTCGCCAATTGTCGCCCCCCGCCGATTGCGACGAATTTCAGCGTTTGTACAACCGCATCGCCGAAGAATATCACCGCACCTGTGCCGTCGTGCTGAAAATCAACGGCCAAGGCAACCTGCTCGATGGCGATGGCGATCTCAAGCGATCGGTGCAAATGCGCAACGCTTCGATTGTGCCCTTGGGGTTCATTCAGGTGTCGTTGATTGAACGGTTGCGGGGCCATGCCGACGACGGCCTCAACCTGCGATCGCGTTACTCGCGGGCGGAATTGCTGCGGGGAGCCCTGCTGACCCTGAACGGCATTGCCGCCGGGATGCGAAACACCGGCTAGGGGGTATGCTAGGATTCTGGGGACGTGTGGTGCGAGCGAGACGATGACATCCTACCAACCGGAGCCGATACGGGTGGGCGTGATCGGTGTGGGGAATATGGGACAACACCATGCCCGCGTTTTGAGTTTCCTCAAGGATGTGGAATTGGTAGGGGTCGCCGATGTCAACGTCGATCGCGGCTTGGATACCGCCAGCAAACACCGGGTGTTGTTTTTTGAAGACTACCGGGAGTTGCTGAAGCAAGTCGATGCGGTGTGCATTGCGGTACCGACCCGGCTGCACTACGAAGTGGGCATGGTTTGCCTGCGGGCGGGCAAGCACGTTCTGATCGAGAAACCGATCGCCGCGACGATCGCCGAGGCGGAATCTTTGGTGAATGCGGCGGCCGAGTTTGATTGCATTTTGCAGGTGGGGCACATCGAGCGGTTCAACCCGGCTTTTTTGGAGCTGAGCAAGGTGTTGGCCAACGAAGAAATTTTGGCGATCGAGGCCCACCGTATGAGCCCCTATTCCCACCGGGCCAACGATGTATCGGTGGTGTTTGATTTGATGATCCACGACATTGATTTGCTGTTGGAGTTGGTGCCGGCCCCCCCCATTCGCTTGAGCGCCAGCGGCAGCCGGTTGCACAGTTCTCCCTACCTGGACTACGTCACCACCACGATCGAGTTTGAAAACGGCACCATTGCCACCCTCACGGCCAGCAAGGTGACCCACCGCAAGTTGCGGCGAATTGTGGCCCACTGCCGCCAATCCCTAACGGAGGCGGATTTTTTGAACAACGACATTTCGATTCACCGTCAAACCACCGCCGACTACAAAACCGAATACGGTCAGGTGTTGTACCGCCAGGACGGCTTGATCGAAAAGGTGTACACCAGCAACATTGAGCCCCTGAATGCGGAGCTGGAGCATTTTGTGGCCTGCGTGCGGGGCGGTCAGCAGCCTTCGGTGGGGGGCGTGCAAGCCCTGAAAACCCTGCGCCTGGCCAGCGAGATCGAGCATACCGCCCTAGAAAGCCGTCTGGTGCAAAGTTGTGAATTGAAATTGCGGGATATTGGGCTGATGGCCACGGCGGGCTAGAGCCGTTTGGGCCTTTGCGGGCGATGGGCTACCCTAGGGGTTGTAGCGCTTGGGGATGGGATGCAACTTCAACGTTTGGGCCATGTTGCCGTGTGCGTGAGCGATATTCCACGGGCGGCGGCTTTCTATCAGCAGTTGGGCATGGAATTGGCGTGGCAGGACAAAGATTGGGCCTACCTCAAAGCCGGCGAGGATGGTTTGGCCCTGTTGGGCCCCGATTACCAAAAAGCCGGGCCGCACTTTGGGTTTGTGTTTCGCGATCGCCCCGAAATGGAAGCCCATCACCAGCGGTTGCGGGAAGCGGGGGTGGTGGTCGGCGCCATCCACGGCCACCGGGACGGTACGGCTTCGTTTTATAGCCGCGATCCCGACGGCAACACCCTCGAATTTTTGTACGAACCGGCTCCGCCTAGCGATGGCGTTTGAGCCATTGGGAACTGGTTTCCCGCTCGCTTTGTTGTTGTTCGGCGGTGCGGCGGGCCAGGATCGTTGCGGCGGCATCCCCCAGATCGGGATCGCGGTAAGGGAGGCCAGCCCGTGTGTTTAAGATGTCCCGCTCGGCCGGCGTGAGGGCCCGGCAGCGGGGCGGTATCCCCCCATCCTGCCAAGCGGCGACCGTGCCCGGAGCTTTGCGGCCCAACGGCTCGCTGGCCCACAGGTGCAACCCCAAGTCCCGGAGGGTCGCCCGTACCGCCGCTGCGCAACAATAGGTGGCCAGGTAGCCAGCCGGTCGGAGGCAGCGGCTCACCTCCTGCAAAAATTCCCATGTCCAGAGTTCGGGGCACCGTCGCGGCGAAAACGGATCGAGAAACACCGCATCCACCGATGCCGTTGGCACCCGCCGAATGCTTTGCCGGGCATCCCCCCACCAAATTTCCGCCGTGAGGTTTTCCCGGACGACCGATCGCCCCGCCGCCAGCTCGGCCAAGACGGTTTGCGCCAACGGCGACCAAATGCCGGTCAGCCCCTGGGCGATCGCCGCCTGCAGCACCGCCGGATTCATCTCCAGTCCCCACAGGGTCAACGGCGCGGCCGCGGTCCCTAGCCAATCCAGCACGGCGGCGCTGTTGTACCCCAACCCAAAGCACACGTCCAAAACGCAGATCGGTTCGCGGCTGACCCGCTCCCGCAACCGACAGGGCAAAATGAACTTGAGCTCGGCCTCTTCCTTGGCCCCAAACGGGCTGTGGAAAGCCTCCTGAAAGCGATCGGAAAAAAAGGTGTACGACCCATCCGCCGTCGGTCGCACCGCCAAGGTATCCCAGTCGGTCATCTCGGTATAGCCGTCAATATAGTCAATTTAATTAAAAATGGCGACGACTACGATTGCTTTGATTGCCTTTACTC
>JAAUUG010000022.1 GCA_012031195.1 Oscillatoriales cyanobacterium SM2_1_8 | reverse complement strand
TCGGATTTGGGAGGGCTTGTTTACCGACGGAAAACCGCTGGGCCGAAGGCCTTGCCGTTGGTTGGAACAAGCAGCGGCGATCGCCCCGGATTGGGCCTTGGCCCACAGCAATTTGGGCACGGCCCGGATGGCGGCGGGGGATGGGCCCGGGGCCCTGCAATCTTGGCAAACCGCCTGCCGTTGCGATCCGACCCTGGTGGCCCCCTACCAAAACCTCGCCCGGTACCATCAACAACAGGGGCAAACCGCAGCGGCGATCGCCGTGTTAAGCCAAGGCTACCAACACACCTTGGCGACGGAAATGGGTTTGGCGTTGGCCGATGGCCTGGCCGGGGCGGGCCGGGGAGAGGCGATCGCCGTCTACGAAAAAGTTTTGGCCCAAGACCCGACCTGCAGCGAAGCCTACAGCCAATTGTTGGCGATGTTGTACCGGGGCAATTGGGAAGTGGAGCGGTGGGCCATGGCCCGGCAATGGGCCGATCGTTACCTCGCCCACTGCGGGGTCACCGATTTTTGGGGGGTGCGGTTAACGCGCCTCAGCCTCTTTTTTCAGGCCGGGGACAGCGAAGCCGCCCGTCAAGAATTGACGATCTGCCAAGGGGCGATCGCCTCGGCCCCCGCCGACCGGTTGCAGGACCTGGCCTTTGTGTCGGCCCACCTGCAGGACGATCCCGTCGCTACCCAAGCCCTGTTTCAGCGCACCAGCGCCATCTACACGGTCAAACCTTGCCCCCGTCCGGCCCAAACCCCGCCCCGATTGGGCTTTTTGTCCCCCAATTGGCGGGATCACCCCATCGGCAAACTGGTGCCCCCCATCCTGGCCGAATTGGGAAAGCACGCGATCGGGTTTGGCTATATGGTGTCCCGACACACCCGCGATCGCTACACCGAGGGCATTGCCCAATTGCCCGCCGTGACTTGGCGCGAATTTCCGGCCGACACCGCCGCCGAAACCCTGGCCACGGCGATCGCCCAAGACCGGATTGACATTTTGATTGATCTGGACGGCCACACCGAACCCCTCAACCTGGCGGTGTTGGCCTTGGGCGCTGCCCCCCATCAACTTTCCTGGTTGGGATTGGATGCCCCCAACCTGAGCGATCGCCACGGGGCCCTGGTGGACGCCTACACCCATCCCCCCGCCGCCGATGCCCTCTACCGCGAAACCCTGTGGCGGTTGCCCCATGCCCACATTGCCGTGGCCGGATTTCCCGAAACCCCCGTGACCCGCACCGCTTGCCGCCAAGCCTGGGGCATCGACGACCGCACCGTGGTGTATTTCAGCCCGGCGCGGCCGCAACTGAACCGGGAGACCATCGCCGCCCACGTCCAGATTCTGCGGGAAGTGCCCCACAGCATCCTGGTGCGCAAAGGCAAAGGCGATACCGCGGCGATCGCCCGGTTTTATGCCGAAACCTGCGCCCGTTGGCAGGTAGACCCCCAGCGCATCCGGTTGTTGCCCTTTGCCTGGAGCGAAGACGAACACTACGGGTATTACCGGGCCGCCGATCTGGTGCTCGATTCCTATCCCTACAACGGCGGCTCCATCACCCTCGAAAGCCTGTGGTACGAACGGCCGGTGATTTCGTTGTGCGGTCGCCAATCCTTTGCCCGCATGGGCTACAGCTTCAACACCGCCGCCGGCCTGCCGGAAACCGTGGTGCCCACCTGGGAAGCCTACATCCAGTTGGCGATCGCGCCGGTCGCGATCGGGAGCAACGGCTTTTCTGGCAACAACAACTGGCCCAAGCCAAAATCGCCCGGGCCCCGTTGTGGGATCCGCAGCAGTTCGCCCAAGACCTGTGGGAGTTGCTGCAACACCTTGCCCGCCCCTAGGGTGGCAGGGAGCCCAAACCCCGCCGGTTCGCCTGCCCCGCGAAGGGGTTGGGGGAAAATGAAGTGAAACCCAAAACCAGAGACACCTGGCCCAAGCACCATGGAACAAATTGCGCTATCTGGATTGGCTTTTGTGGTGGGCGCCTGCATCGGCAGCTTTGCCAACGTGGTGGTGTACCGACTGCCGCCGGGCTTTCCCTGTGGCATCCTCCCTCCCGGTGTCCCCGGTGTTTGACCCCCCTGGCCCCCACCGACAACATCCCGATTTTGGGCTGGTTGGGGTTGCGGGGGCGATGCCGGTATTGCGGCACCAACATTCCATGGCGGTATCCTGTCGTCGAACTGGCGGGTGGACTTTTGTTTTGGGCCGTAGCCTCCTTTTGGGGCTTGGGCACCCCGATCCCCCTGTTGGCGGCGCGGGCCCTGTTTTTGGTCTGGTTGCTGGTGCTGGCCTTAATCGATGGCGACACCCTGTTGTTGCCCGATCGCCTCACCCAACCCGGTTTGGTTTGCGGTCTGATCTATCAATTCGGCAGCGCCTGGCTCACCCAGCAAAACCCTTGGAGTGCCTTGCACCAAGGCATCCTCAGCGCCGTCGTGGGGATTTGGTTGCTGCCGGTACTGACCTTTGCCGTGCAAGTGGGGGTCGCCCTGGCCGACACCGTAGGGTTGCCGGTGGGCGAATTTGCGGGGGCAGGAGCTCATGGGGGGAGGCGATGCCAAACTGGCCGCCGCCATGGGGCCGTGGTTGGGGGTGCCGGCCTTGGTGGTCGCCCATGCGATCGCCGTGGTGGTGGGGGTGCTGGGCAACCTGGGGCAAGTGGGGCGCGGTCAGCCCGTACCGTTTGGGCCCTTCTTGGCGATCGGCGGTGGTCTGGCGTTGTTTTATGGGGAAGCGATCGCCCAGGGGTATTTGGGGTGGTTCGGATTGGATTAAAGGTTACGCATAAACGTCTTGACAAGGCCTAGGGGCATCCTATAATCCCAGCAACCACCCAAGAAGGGATGACTTCCCTCCTAGCGTGCGAAATCCACGTACGAAAACCTATGTTTGGCAACATCTTTGGCGGGAAACCCAAAGGACTGGGCATTGAAATCGGTTCCGAGCGCGTCAACGTTGTTGAAATGCGCCAGACCGGACAGTCCTACAAGCTGGCAAACTATGCTACGACCGAACTGCCGGAAGGCGTGGTGGAGGAAGGGCGCATCACCGATCCCATTCAGTTGGGGGAAGTCATCCGCGAATTGTTGGCGGCCAACAAAATCAAGCTCAAAAAAGCCGCAACGGCGGTACCGGGTCGCGAAACCGTGAGTCGTTTGATCAAGCTGCCCGCCGAAATTCCCGACGAGGAATTGCGGGATTTGATTCTTAACCAAGAAGCCAGCTTGTATTTGCCCTTTCCTCGGGAAGACGCAGACGTAGACTACCAAAAACTTGGCGTCACCCTGGACGATGACGGGGTAGAGCGGCAGGAAGTGTTGATGGTGGCCACCCCGAAAGAAGTGACCGATACCTATCTCCAAGCCCTGCAGGTGGCCAACCTGGATGCCGACATTGTGGAAGTCACCAGCTTTGCCCTGATTCGCACCCTGCATTCCAGCCTGACGCGGTTTTCTTCGGCGGCGGAAGGGGTAGCCATCCTCGACATTGAGTACGAAGCCACGGAAATCACGATCTCTGTGGACGGCATTCCCCAGTTTTCGCGTACGGTGGCGATCGGCACCGCCACGCTGCAAAATGCCCAACTGCGGGCGATCAACCTACCGCCCCGGTCTACCACCAACCTCGAAGACCTTCAAGAATTGGTGGTGCCCGTTCAGACCATGGACACGGCGGGTCTGGCCGGTCTCGGCAGCGGCAGTCCTGGCGATGCGGCCATCCTGCGGGTTCTCAGCGACCTGGCGGATGAATTGCGGCGCTCCATCGACTTCCACTGCGGTCAAACCCAAGGGGCCGACGTGGTGCACCTGCTGATTGCCGGGCCGGGAGCTTGCATCCAAAATCTGGATGAATTTTTCCGGCAGCGCTTGGGCATCGACACCGAGCAGATCGATCCCCTCCAGGCGCTTAATGTCAAATCCGACCGGGAGTTGCAGCCCTATCAGCGGATGTCCCTGGCGATCGCCATGGGGTTGGGGGTGCGCGAAGCCTAGGGCAAAGGGGGTAAATTAAAGGAGCGGCCCCAGGGAAATTCTGCCCGCCCCCCGCTGCGTTTCGTGAAGCGAATTATTTCCATCCCCTAGAGCACCTAGAGCGTACCTAAAGTACACCTAGAGCGCATCTTCAAAAGCAAGCCCCTGGGAGAGTCCTGTCAAGCGCTTTGCAAGCATCCTTGCGAGAGCCAAAGGACAAGCCCCAGAGCAAAGCAAGGCAAAGAATAAGGACGACAGAGAAAAAAACGGCAGAAAAAAGAGCGCCAGAAGAAAGAACGACTGATAAAGAGCAGCCGAAGGATATCGCCAAAGCCAGCAGTCCAGTCCTAGACAACCTAGAAAAGCAAGCCACCGTCAAGAGCCATGTACACCCTCGACATTAACTTTTTAGAAGACGACTCACGCAAAACCCAGGAAGTGGGGGCCGCCGGAGCCGTATCCGCCGACGACAGCAAATACATGTTGATTGGGGGCGGGGTTGCGGCCTTGGCGATCGCGGCGGTGGGGGGAATTTACTTTGCCCTCAACAACGCCGTCGAAGCCCAAAAGCAGCAAATTGCCCAGCTCACCCAAGAGGAGCAGCAACTGGATGCGCGGCTGAAGGAGCTGGCCAGCGCCGAGCAATCGGTACAGCAAATCGAAGCCGAAACCCAAGAACTGGTCAAACTGTTTGTGGGCCAAGTCCCGCTGTCGGCGATTTTGACCGAAGTGCGGGAGCGCACCATCAAAGACGTCCGGATCACGGGCCTCCAGCAGGCGGGCACCGAGGTCACCCTCAAAGGGCAAGCACGGAATTACGACGATGCCAACCGCTTTGTGTTGGTGTTGAAGGATTCTCCCCTCTTCGAGGGCGATCAAGTGAAGCTGCAGAGTGCCATCCAGGGGAAAGAAGACCCCGACACGCGCATTGCCTTGGTGGATTTTGAGATTCGGGCTGGCTTGACCACCAAAAACACCGCCGAGCTCTTGTCCGAACTAGAGCGTCTGAAGGCCGAAGGGGCTGTTGCCCGAATTCGTTTATTGCAAGAGGAGGGAGTAATCCAATGACCGCAAGTTTGGGAGCAGGAGAATTTGACGATACCCCGTCGGGCCCCGTCCTTTTTGGCATGACCCTGACGGGGAAAACCATCGGCATTGCTTTGGGGGTGCTGGGGGTGGGGGCTGCCATCTATGGTTTCATGAACTTTGTTTCGCCCAAGTTTGGCGAAATCGAGCAAAACGACACCCAAATCCGCGAAAAGACCTCTGGGAACGATCAAAAGAAAGCGCAGATCGCCCAAAAAGGCGACCCCAAGAAGAAGCTGGAGGAAGCCAAAGCCCGCAACGAAGCGGTGATTGCCCTGATGCCGTCCCCCAGTACCTTGGCCACGCTGTTGTTTGATTTGAATGCCCAAATTCCAGAATTGGTGAGGGTTCCCAACACCTTTGGGTTGCAGATTGAAACCCGGGGGGGCTTGCGGGAATACCGACCGGTGACCACTCCTCCCAAGGCAGCGACCGCGGTGGCGCCCGCGGCGGCCGGGGCCGCTCCTGCCGTCGTCGGAGCTCAGTTCGAGGAAACCAAGGTGCCCATCAAGTTTTCCGGCTTGTACGAAGACTTGGTGCTTTCCATCCGCAACATTGAGCGCTTGAAACCGTTGTTGCAATTGTCCAACCTGCAGGTGGTGACCGTAAGCAACCTGAAGGCCGCCGAAGACAACCGGTTTACACCAGAGCAACAAAAGCAGATTCTGCAAACGTTGCCACCGGTGTTGGACGTGTCCTTTGAATTGACCGCCAGCGTACCGGTCAAAATTGAACCGCCGAAGGATGCGGCCGCTACGACTCAACCTGCTCCTCAGTAGGCTCAAAACTTCTTGAGGTTTTGGGTTAATTTGGGGGTTTCAGGGTAGACTTAGGGGCGAATTTTGCGGGGTTATGGGCAATCCAAACTCAGAACCGGTAAATGCCGCTTGCAGCAAATCAGTAAGCAAATTGATGCGTGATTTGGTGCATAAGTGGGTGATTTTCCCCGCGATGAATTGAACTAAAGTACCGGGCAAAAAGAGTTGGAAATCCTGCAGGGTCAAAGCTCGGCAGCGATCGGGAAGATTTAGGGTGGCAGGGACGAAACGAGACGGGGTTTGGGCAACCAGACTTTCGGCTTGAAGCAGTGGTTAACACGAGGAGTCCCAGAGTTATGCGTTATCAATTGGAGCCATCGTTGCTGTGCTGGCTGGCAGCGATCGCCGTTATCCCTCATGTCGCATTCTTGCCAGCCAAAGCGCAAGCTGCTGAAGAAAAGAAAAACCAAAACACGCCGCCCCAACGGGTAGCGAATGCGCCCACCGCGGTAAAGCCACTCTTTGAGCCGAAGGTCACAATCCGGGGTACGAATGGAGAACCCCGACTGGCTCAACAGGAGCCGGTTGTGCCCATGCCAGGGCGATCGCCAGGAACGGTGCCCACGGCCCAGCCGGTGACCCCGCGGGTGCCAGGACGGGTGCAAGGGGTGGTCCCGCCGCCACGACGCCGTCCGGTGCCGCCCCCCGTTGGCGATATTTCGGTGAGCACCACCAACCTCCGGCCCGATGTGGTGGATTTGGGCACCGCCGAACGGATTCCGAAGTTGGCGTTGCGACGGGCACCGGTGTTGGAAGTGTTGCGCATCATTGCCCGTACCGCCGGTCTGAACGTGGTGGCCGCCGATGTCCAGACCGGTCAAGCCGCCCAACCGGGCACCGGGGTGGATCGGGTCATCGAAGCCTTGGACATTGAAAACGAGTCGGCCCAAGATGTGTTCAACAACATTTTGCGGATTACGGGCTTGGATGCCAACCGCATGGGGCAGACCGTGTTTGTGGCGACCCGACTGCCGTTCAACCTGAAAAACATTGTCAACCGCACCTACCGCCTGAACCAGGTGACCGCCGACAGCGCCACCGCATTTCTGGCGGGCTTGGGAGCCGAACGGGTGGTGAACCGGCAACGGCCGATCCCCGGGGTGCAAACGGCTCAAATCGGATCGGCTTCCCAAGCCATTGTGAACGTGCCGACGGAAGCGATCCCAGTTTTGGAAAGTGTTCAGGGAACGGATCGATCCATTTTGCCGTTGCGGGGATTGCAAGTGTTTGGTGATACCAACAGCAACAGCGTGACCTTGGTGGGGCCCCAGCTTGGTGGACTACGCTTCTTCCCAATTGGCACGGTTGGACATCCGGAAGCGGCAAGTGGCCGTCAACGTGCGGGTGGTGGACGTGAACCTGAGCCGAGCGCAAGGGGTCAGCGCCAACAGTTCCTTTGGCATGGGCGACAGCTTCTTCACGGTGCGGGACGGGGTCGCAGTACTGAACTTTGGCCAAGTTACGCCGGCGGATGCTTCGCCGACCGGTGGCGGACAATTCTCGCGGCCGATCTATCAAAACCCGCTTGGGGGAGCGCCCCTCTTTCAAAATCCCCAAGGCACGGAGTTGAGCCGTGATCCGATTACGGGGCAATTCGTGCAACGCAATCCCAACCAGCCGGGTTCGCCCTTTAGTCCCGATGGCAACCCTTTGACCCCCGGCATTTCCAGCATCAACCAACCCCAGCGCTTGCCGGCCCAGGGGCTATCCCGACCCATGGTTACGATCGATCCGACCACGGGCCAAGCGGTGCTGTCGGGCAACACCGGTCAAGTTGGGGTGCCCCAGACCTACTTCTTAAATCCGGGCGGCACCCTCAACCGCGATTTGTCGGGGGTAAGCGGCAACTCAGCGTTCCGGACGGGCCCCTTCGCCAACACACCGATTTTGCTCGATCCGCAAACCGGCCAGCCGGTGATTGCCACACCACGGATTGACCCGGTGGCACCAGCGGGGTCAGGCACCAACTCCGAAGGCAACGTGACCCAAGACTTTTTGGGCACTGCCGCTCAGTTGGCGTTCTCGCTGCCGCAAATTTTCCAGCAGCCCCAGCAATTCCTGTCGCGGTTGCAGATGTCGATCACGTCGGGCAATGCCAAGGTGTTGACCGATCCGACCCTGATGGTGCAAGAAGGGGAAACCGCTAGCCTCAGCCTGGGTCAAGAGATTTTGACAATTAACGAGTCGGGGCAACCCACGCGGGAAAACGCCGGTCTGTCTTTGAACATCCAGCTTAGCCGGGTGGACGAAAATGGGTTTGTGAACATGGCGCTGTCGCCGCGGGTATCGACGATCGCCGGCCAACGGAACGTGGTGACGGACAACTTCTCGGGGCCGATTGATTTGCTGGCGCAGCGGGTGTTGAACTCGGGTCAGGTGCGCCTGCGGGATGGTCAAACCCTGGTGCTGACAGGGGTAATTCAAGATTCAGACCGTGAAGCGGTGGCCAAGGTGCCGTTCTTTGGCGATTTGCCCATCATCGGGGCGCTGTTCCGCAGCACCAGCACCATCAAGGAACGGAGCGAGGTGATCATTCTGGTGACGCCACAAATCATGGACGATAGCGATCGCGCCGGATTTGGCTATACCTATCAGCCGGGGCCCGAGGTGCAAAAGGTGTTGGACAACAACCGGGTGCCGTTCCGCTAGGTTGGACGAAGGTTCCTGAAATCAAAGCGGTTCTCTGAACAGGGGGCCGCTTTGGTTGGTTTTGGCGGTGCGTAAGGAAAAGGAAGATGAAAAATGCAATGAAATGCGGCGGGGGATGCTATTTGTGTGCGCTCGCCCTGGTTGGGATGGGATGGGGAGGAGCAAGCTTGGCCCAAACCGGCTTGGTGGGGCCCACGGTCTCGCCGCCGCGACCCGATGCCCCACGCCTCCAACCGCCCACTGAGGGAGAATCGCCCCGTTTGGCTTTGCCGGAGGACATCCAAAAACAAGCGGCCGCCCTGCTGGCCAAGTCTGCGGAAGGGGACGCGATCCCCTGCACCCTCACCATCGAACGGATGCTTTTTGATAACCGGCGGGTGGTGACCACCAGCCCCTGGTTCTGTCGCCTGCTGGGCGATCGCGAAAGCAGCCGCCAAGAGGTGCTGACGATCTTGTTCCCCAATCTAATCCGTGAGAACCGCCCCAGTCCTACCCGCCTCCAACCGGCCTGGGTGACGATCGCCGTGGGGGCCCAGGGAGGCCGCCAAACCGCCCTGGTGCGATCGCCCGGCACCCCCATCCGTCAACGGTTTTTGCTGCCTTTTGTGCTGCAAGGAGACTTCGGCCAAGCCGCCAATTAACCCCCCCAGCCCTGGCTCCGGGCGGCGATCGCCACCGACAGGGGCACGGTCAACCGCTCTCGCAGGGCCGCATCGGATAGACCGGGGGCATGGGCTTCCACCACGTTGCCGGTACGGGTGCAGGTCACCAGCAAATAGTCGCAGCGGTGGCACTCGGTACGGCTCTGGGCCAACAAAGGCAAAAGATGACGATGGGCCGGCGACCCGCAGTTGGGACAACGAACCAAAATGGCAGCCATGGCAAACTCCTGTTTATATATAAAAATTAAAATTAGGACTTGCACGCAGCCCGCCCAACCATCCCCGCGTCGCCGTTTTGGGAACGGGGCCATGCCCCACCGCCCTTTTTTCCATCCCGCAAGCGCTAGCGCAAGCCCAAAATTTGGGTTACGATCCTTGGGTCTCCCCTAACCAACTGCCCTGACCAGCTAAAAGCTTTTTGGCAAAGCTGGGTTGGTCTCGATAGCTGGGTTGCCATCGCTGGGTCTTCCAGCCACGGGGAAAGCCCCTTATTGTCAGGATATCCTGACAAAGCGAATTGTAGGGGAGGGGAGCGGGGCGGAAAAGGGCGATCCCAGCCCCTGGCTCTACGCAAACCCTTGCAGTCCGGTGCTTCGGCGCAATCACAAAAAAAGTCTTAAGATTCTTCGGTTTGTGCTAGGTAGGCCAAGCCCCGCTCCACAAAATGGAGGCGATCGAGGTCTTTGGGCAATTCCCGTTGCCGTAGGTACTCGGCCACCGTGGCCGTCAGTCCTTGGCTGGCGGCGATGTCCGGGGCGATCGCCTCACTCAGCGTGGCGGTGGGGGGGCGAGCATCCAGTAAATAGTGGACGGCTTGGGTCTGCCATTGGCGAATTTGCCGGGCATCCAAGCGGGCCTGTTGGCTTTTGGGCAGGTTCAGGATTTTTTGCCGCACCAGTTTGTCGGTGATGTCGGCGGCGGCGACGTTGGCCGCCAACTCTTGGTTCAGGGCGGCGACATCTTTGCCAAAGGCATCGACGGTCGGTAAATCGAGGGTGGGGCGGGGTTTGTGCAAGGTCTGGAAATGGGCTTGGTGGCTGACCAGGTCAAACAGCACAAACCCTTTGGCTTCGGTGGCTTCTTGCCAAATGTTGTTGCTGGTGCGTTCGATCGCCCCGGCGTAGTAGGCGTGCCGTCCCAGGTGGGTGTAGGTGTGGTAATGGCCGCAGGCCACGTAATCCCAGGGGAGTTCCAACAAATCCGCCGGCACGTCGTAGCCGCCATAATCGTTGATACGGCTGCTGTCCACGGTGCCATGCAACATCAGCACATTGTAGGGAACCTGGGGATCGGGCCGCAAATCGATGGTGTTCAGGCGGGACAAACTGTTGTGGGGCAGACCAACCACCCGCACTTGCCCGTTGGCCAGGGTCACCGCCTCCGGATTTTCCGTCACCACCTGCACCCCCGGCACCGCCGTCAACAATTCCAAAATGCAGCGGTTGTCGGCCGAACGCACCGATTCATGGTTGCCGGCAATCATCACCACCGGCGCCGCGCATTTTTGCCGAAACCGCAGCAACTCGGCTTGGGACTGCACCAAAGCATAATTGCTGGGGCGGGGCACATGAAACACATCGCCCGCCACCAACACCGCATCCGGTTGCAACGCGGCGGTGCGATCGAGGGCTTCCCGAAACGCCGCAAACACATCGGCTTCGCGGCGGTTGATTCCCCGGTCGGTGAGCCGGTGATAGGCCCGAAATCCGAGGTGAAGATCGGCCAGGTGTACGATTCGCATCGGTCGCCAAGTGAGTGCGCTACAATACAAGATACCCCAATGTCAACCCAAACCTATGGACCGCCATCTTGACGATCGCCCTGCAGGCGACGGTACGGCTGCCGACGCGCTGCCCCTCTGGCTGCAGGAGTGTTTGCGGGAGCCCGATCTACCGGAAAATCAGAAAATTGCGAAGGCTTACCGGCTGGCCCACGATCGCCACGCAGGGCAGTTTCGGGCCTCCGGAGAACCGTACATCATGCATCCGGTGCAAGTGGCAACCATTTTGCGGGATTTGGGCGGCGATCGGGCAACGGTCGCCGCTGGTTTTTTGCACGACATCATCGAAGACACGGAAATTACCGGCGACGATCTGGAAGCATGGTTTGGGGTGGAGGTACGCACCTTGGTGGAGGGGGTCACCAAGTTGTCCAAGTTCAATTTTGAGAGCAAGACGGAGCGGCAGGCCGAAAACTTCCGGCGGATGTTTTTGGCGATGGCCCAGGACATCCGGGTGATTGTGGTGAAGTTGGCCGATCGCCTGCACAACATGCGAACCTTGGAGCATCTGAAGTCGGAAAAACAGGGGCTGATTGCCCGTGAGACCATGGAAATTTTTGCCCCGTTGGCAAACCGTTTGGGGATCGGGCAAATCAAATGGGAGCTGGAGGATTTGTCCTTCAAATACCTAGAGCCCGATGCCTACCGGGAAATGCAGTCCCTGGTGGCGGATACCCGGCGCAACCGGGAAGCCCTGGTCGAGCGGGTGGTGGCCGAACTCAGAGAGCACCTCGGCGCGGTGGGCATGCAAAACTTTGAGGTGGGCGGTCGCCCCAAACACCTCTACGGCATCTACAACAAGATGCAGCGGCAACAGAAACCCTATCACGAGATTTTTGACATTTTGGCGGTGCGGACGATCGTGGAAACGGCGCCGGAATGTTATCGGGTGTTGGCGGTGGTGCACGATCGGTTCCGGCCGATTCCCGGTCGATTTAAGGATTACATCGGGTTGCCGAAGCCAAACCGCTACCAATCGTTGCATACGGCGGTGGTGGGCCCCCAAGGGCAGCCCTTGGAGGTGCAAATCCGCACTTGGGAAATGCATCACATCGCGGAATACGGGATTGCCGCCCACTGGAAATACAAAGAAACCCGCTCCAGCGACTTCGGACGCGATCGTGACGACGAAAAGTTCAGTTGGTTGCGGCAATTGGTGGAGTGGCAAAAGGAAGTCAAAGACGATCGGGAGTACATCGAGTCCCTCAAAGACAACTTCTTTGATACGGAGGTGTACGTCTTCAGTCCGAAGGGGGATGTGTATTGTTTGCCGGCGGGGGCAACGCCGGTGGATTTTGCCTACCGCATTCACACCGAGGTGGGAAATCACTGTGCCGGGGCGATGGTGAACCATCGGATTGTGCCGTTGGATCGGCTGTTGCAGAACGGCGACATTGTGGAAATTCTCACCCAGAAGAATGCCCATCCTCACTACGATTGGATTCAGTTTGCCGCCACCGGGACGGCCAAAAACCGCGTCCGACAATGGTTCAAAAAGGAACGGCGGGAAGAGCACATCGCCCAAGGGCGGGCGGCTTTGGAAAAAGAAATGGGCAAGGCGGGGTTTGAGAACCTGCTGAAGTCGGAGCGAATGGCCCAGGTGGTGGAGCGCAGCAACCTCCATTCCGTCGAAGATTTGTTGGCGGCCATCGGCTACGGGGAGCTTTCGGCGATCGCCATGGCCCACCGCCTGCGGGACGAAGAGCGATCGGAACCGCCCCTGAAGTTGCCCACCTATGCGGTGACCCCGGTCACGGTCAGCAAGGCGCCGATTTTGGGCATTGAGGGAGCGGCCCACCATTTGGCGGGGTGTTGCCGTCCCCTGCCCGGCGATGAGATTGTCGGAATTGTGCCCCTCAGCGGCCATCGCAGCATTGCCATTCACCGCCAAGACTGCCCCAATGCGGCGGCGATCGAGGAGGGGCGGCGGCTGGCGGTGCGCTGGAATCCGAACCCCACCGGTCACAATCGACCGATGACCTATCCGGTGGATTTGCGGGTGGAGGTGTTGGATCGGGTGGGGGTGTTGCGGGATATTCTCAACCGTCTGTCGGAGCGGCGGATCAACGTGCGCGGCGCTACGGTGAAAACGGCCCCCAATCAGTCGGCTTCGATTGCCCTCAGTTTGGACATCAGCGATCGCCCGCAATTTGAGGCGGTGGTGCGGCAACTTTCGCAGATGGGAGATGTGCTGGTGGTGCAACGCACCATCCCTGAGGTGCCGGTTCATTCCTAATTGGCTATAATGCTCGTGTTTCCGAAACCTTGAGGGCCTGTGAGTACCCTGCGCACGGCGATCGCCCAACGTGAATTTCTGGTTACGGCGGAGATATCGCCCCCCAAGGGCACCGATTTGCGGCGGGCGCTCGAGTTGGCCCAAACCCTCAAACCTTGGGTGCACGCCGTCAACCTCACGGATTGCAGCCGGGCGGTGCTGGCCATGGGTTCGGTGGCCACGGCCGTGGCTTTGCAACAACAAACCGGCATCGAAACCATTTGTCAGATGTCGGGCCGCGATCGCAACAGTTTGGCCCTGCAGGGGGATTTGCTGGGGGGGGCGGCGCTGGGGCTACACAACGTGTTGGCGATTACTGGCGATCCGGTCAAGGCGGGGGACCATCCCGAAGCTCGGCCGGTGTTTGAGTGCGAATCCGTCCGCATTTTGCGCTTGATTGCCCAATTGAATGAGGGATACAGCCGCAACGGTCAACCTTTGCCCGATGGTGGCACCCAGTTCCTGGCGGGGGCGGCCGTCGATCCCCAGTCCCCCAGTTGGTCGGGTCTCAGCCGCCGCTTTGAGCAGAAGGTGGCCGCCGGGGCGGCTTTTTTTCAGAGTCAGCTCATCTGTGATTTCGAGCGGCTGGCGGTGTTCATGGAAAAACTGGGGCGGCCGGCGGGCAAACCGATCCTGGCGGGGATTTTTCTGCTGAAGTCGGCCAAAAACGCCCGATTTCTCAACAAGTACGTGCCGGGGGTGGCCATTCCCGAAGCCCTGATTGCACGGCTGGAACGGGCCCCCAACCCTCTGGCCGAAGGCATTGCGATCGCCGCCGAGCAGGTGCAACGGGCTCGCCAAGTGTGCGATGGGGTGCACCTCATGGCCATCAAAGCCGAAGCACGCATTCCCGAAATTTTGCAACGGGCGGGATTAACGGCCAACGCGACAGGGCAAAATGGCGCATCGTTGGGGACGCCAGCCCTTTGGCCGTGATGCCCATAGCCCTTGGTTTTCCCTCCTGCGGTAGCCTCAGCCACCGGGGAGAGGAAGCAAAAAACCTCTGGTTCCCCTTCGCCCCGCTTGGGAGAAGGGGTTAGGGGATGAGGGAAAACGGTAGAACCCAGGTCTAGGTAGACAGTCGGGCGATCGCCATCTGGGCGGGTTCCCAAGTGGGGTCTGCGGCAAGGGCCTGATGCCAAGCGGCCCGGGCTTCGTCCCATTGCCCCAACTGCTCGTAGGTTTCCCCCAAGGCACAGGCGGGATGCACGTTCAAATAGGCCGGAGCAAAGGCCTCTTGCTGGGCATAACGGCCGGTTTGTCCCCAAGCAAGAGCCTGCTGAAAATAGGCGATCGCCCCCAACGGCAACCCCACTTCCCGCAGCCAAATCCCGGCCCAAAAAGCCAACGGTGGAAAGTTGGGGCACCACCGCAACCCCTGGCTCAGGCACAAACGGGCGGTTTCCCAATCAGCGGCGGCGATCGCCCGTTCGCTGAGGGCCTGCAATACCGTGGCCACCCAAAACAAATCCGGCGGCGGCTCCCCGCTCTGGAGGTGGGGGGCTAACCGGGCATAGGCTTCTTGGTAGCAGTCGTCCGCCCGGTCGTGCTGCTCGGTGCGATCGTAGTTGCGGGCCAAACAATCCAACAACCACAAATTCAGGGTGCCCTCCCGTTGCATGGTCTCCAGGATCGGAATGTCCCGGGTGAGGGTTTTGCGCCGCACCGCCTCGGGGTCGGCATTGCCGTAGTGTTTGAGCTGCAAATCGGGCCAGGGTTGCACCGGCACCGGCTCGGCGTACCGCAACTGTTCGTGGTAACGCCCTTCGTAGTGCACGCCCCCCCCCCGCCAAAACAAGCGCGGATGAAAGCCCCCGACCCAATTGGGCAACCCCACTTCCTCCCGGTTCAAAACCAACACCATGGGAGGCATTTGGGCCAACACCTGCCGCCACGCCGGATTCACCACCACCAATTCTTCGTCGGCATCCACCACCAATACCCAGTCGCCGGTGACGTGGGCCAACGCGGCGTTGCGGGCCGCTGCAAAATCATCGCCCCAGGCAAACCCGTGAACCGTAGCTCCAAACCCCTGGGCGATCGCCACCGTGTCGTCCGTGGAGCCGGTATCCAGAATCACCATTTCGTCTACGTGGGGGACCACACTGGCCAAACACCGCCCCAATTGATGGGCTTCGTTGCGCACGATCGCGCAGAGGGAAACCCGGATCACCGCGATCGCTCCTGCAACAGGCCCCCTTGCAACCGCCACGAGCGATCGGCAATGGGATCGAGTTCTTCGGGTTCGTGGGTCACCACCAACAAACTCCAACGCTGTTTCAGTTCCGCCAGCAGGGCGATCGCCTGTTGCCGCACCGACCAATCCAACCCCGCCATCGGCTCATCCAACAACAACACCCCCGGCTGACGAATCAACTGCACCGCCAGGGCCAACCGCCGCTGCTGCCCCCCGCTCAGGGATTCTGGGGGGGCATCCCCCGCCAAATGGGACAACCCCACCGCCGCCAAAGCCTCTTCCATCCGCACCCGATCCAATTCGGGGTGCCCCAACCGCAATTCTTCCAACACCGTCATGCCGCAAAAATGGCGCTCCGGAAACTGAAACACCAGACCGCAAACCTGTTGCAGTTGCTCCCCCAGCAACTCTTGATCGAGCCAGGAAATCGTACCCCGCTGCCAATCTACAAACCCCGCCAAAATCTCCAGCAACGTGGTTTTGCCCGAGCCGCTGGGGCCCACCACCGTCACCAACTCCTGGGGTCGCAACGCCAACGATACCCCCCGCAAATGGGTTGGGGGGTGGCCGGCGGATGGTAATGCAAATCGGTGACTTTCAGCACAAGAATTCCCCGGTCGGCGCATTTCCTGAGGCCTTCACAAGATAACATCCCCGGCCCCCCTAGCCTCGAGCCGGGTTTTACGCCCCAAGGGCTTTGAACTTTAGAGACATCCTCTACACCCCAAACCGATCGAAGGTGCCGGTGAAAAATTCCTGCAATTGGGATAAATCGTGTTCGGCGGCGATCGCCGTGGCTTCTGCGATCGCGTGAGTTCAGTGAACCCCTGGGCAAACCCGCCGTTGGGCTTCGACAATTCCGGCAATTCGGCGATCGCTTCGTAACCTTGCGTGTTGTCGTAGCTGTCTTTCACTTCCCGCACCATCAACTTGAGGTGGTGGAATTTCACGGTTTGGCCATACTTCCCAAAGATCAGCGATCGCCCCTCAAACCGAATCTCCCCCCGGGCGCGATCGCAGGTGATGCGCACACGGCGGCTCAACAGCAAGAGCGGGCCGCCAAAAAGAAAGGCACACATCCCCATAACGTAAAACCCCGTCAACGTGGAAAAATCCAAAAACTCATACTCCCAGGTTTGGGCAAACCGGTTGTTCACAAAAACATTGATGTCGGCGGCGATCGCCTGAGCCCGATCGCCGTTGCGCAGCCTGAGATCGGGAAAAGGATAGCCCCCGCTGCGGTGTTGTACCAAGACCTCATAGATCGTGTAATCGCCGTCTTCGTCTTCAATGAGCCGGCTTTGAACCGTTGCGCCGCTGACCCCGGACAGCGTGGCGGCGCGATCGATCGTGACCCCGGCCGCATTGCGCTGAAAAACGCGGCAGGTGACGGCTTGAGTGCGATCGCACGCCAACACTTGACGGGTGGTGACGTAGCCAAAGGTGCCGTAGAAGAACAGGGCGGGCCACCACACCAGAATGGCCGCTCCCCACAGCCAGGCCTTCAGCGGCGTATGCTCCAACGTCCAGACCAGGCGATCGCGCTTGATTTTGACCATGGCTCCCTTTTGTAAAGAAACGTATGCACCGGCGTTCGCGAACCGGAGATTTTCCTGCTCCCCTCCTATACTCTAATTGGCGGTTGGGCCCGGCGCTAGCTTCCGTTTCTTAAAAAACCTTTTATATTTTTTGTTGGGAAAACCCATGTATCGACCCTTTCAAGATCGCCTTGAGCGATCGCTTCAGGAGCGGTTTGCGTTGACGGCGCGACCGATCCCGGCGGGTTTGGAGCATTGTCAGAGCGCCCGGGGGCGGCATCCAGCGGTGGCCCGCAGTTGGTGTTACACCTGTCCCGAGTTGCGGAAAATCCGATACACCTACATCGATGCCGGCGAAAGCGCCCAAATTTTCAACAGCGTGATTTACCCCGACCCGCGCTACGACTTGCCGTTGTTGGGGATGGATTTTCTTTCCTTTGGCAGCGGCAAAAACCTGATTGTGATGGATTTTCAGCCCTTGTTTCGCGATGAGGACTACATGGCTCGCTACGTGGCGCCGTTGCAGGGGTTGCACGATCGCTTCCCGGATTTGGCCCAAAATTTGGAAATGAAGTTTTACGATGCCAACCAATACTTTTCCCCCTATTTGCTGTTTGCCAAAACCGATGGCGCAACGGTAAGCACGCGGGGGTTTGCGGCGTTTTGCGAATACTTGGATTTGTATTGGCAGATTTTGGGTCAAACCTTGCCCAACGACGAGCCGGCGGCGATCGCCCGGGTGGCCCAGGCCCAACGGGATTACGATCGCTACAGTGCGGAGCGGGATCCGGCTTCGGGGCTCTTCAGCAGTTATTTTGGCAAAGAATGGTCGGAGCGATTTTTGCACGAGTTTTTGTTTGAGGAGGCGGGGGGCTCTGGTGCCGGCATGATTTACACCAAGTTTCTGGAGTGGGCGATCGCCCGGCTGGAATCCGAATTGGGGTTGCAGCCCTACCCCATCCCCGAGGGGTTTGCCCAGAAAACCGCCACGGTCAAGCGGGGGAAAGAAACCGGGGAGGTGACCACCACCAGCTACGGGGCGAGCCATGGCAAGTTGCGGCAAATTCGGGCGGCTTCGGTGGATGGGGGTTCGGCCCTCCAGGTGTTGAATTTTGTGATTTCGCCCCATTGGGATTACGATTTGCCGTTTTTCGGGGGGGATTTGGTGACGTTGCCGGGGGGGCACCTCATTGCCATGGATCTGCAGCCCTTGTTTCACGACGAAGGGTATCGGGAGCGGTACAGTGCCCCGGCCATGGCGGTGTTGGCACGTTACCAAGAGGCGTTGCCCTGGGGCGGTGATTTCCCCGAAGAAGCCAAGCCGTTCTTTTCGCCGGCATTTTTGTGGACGCGACCCACCGAGGTGACGGTGGTGGAAACCACGGTATTTGCGGCTTTTCAGGAGTATTTGCAGGTTTACATTGACCTGGTGAAGGCGGCCACCCCCCAACCCGATCGCCGCCCCGACATTTTGGCAGCCCAGCACCGGTATCAGAATTATCGGGCGGCCAAAGACCCGGCGCGGGGAATGCTGACCCGGTTTTACGGTGCGGAATGGACGGAATCCTACATTCACGAATTTCTGTTTGATTTGGCCCGGGTGGCGCCCCCCCAGTGAAACTCACGCGCCGGGGTCATTACAGCGTCCAAGCGATGTTGGATTTGGCGCTCCAGGGGCGCGATCGCCCGGTTTCGGTGGCGGAAATGGCCCAAAGGCAACAAATTCCGGCCCCACTGCTGGAAAAGTTGCTGATCGAGTTGCGGCGGGCCGGCCTGGTGCGATCGCGGCGGGGGGTGCACGGCGGTTACCTTCTGAATCGTCCGCCGCGCCAGATTTCCCTGTCCGAAATTTTGCAGGCCGTAGGCGACACCAGCAGCCCTTTGCCACGGTTGCCGGCGGACGAAGCCCAAACCGATGACTGGGTGGCCCGTTTGGTGTGGGTACGTCTGGCCCAAAGCTGGGAACGGGCCCTGGCGGCGATTGCCCTCGAAGACCTGTACTACGATGCCTGCAGTTACCGGGCCCGCCGGCAACGGGATGCCGAGTACACGATTTAAGTGGCGTGGATATATAGCTGTTTTGCATAGCGATGAGACAAAACAGCTCGGGTCGCAGGGGCGAAGCCCCCGTATTGGTTCTATTGGACTTTCGTCGGGCAGGAAAAACCGTGTCAGTTTTATAGCTGTTTTGCATAGCGACGAGACAAGACAAGTCGGGTCGCAGGGGCGAAGCCCCCGGCAATGGTTCTATTGGACTTTCGTTGGGCAAGAAAAAACTGTATCAATTTTAATTAAAATGACTATAGCTGTAAACAACTTGGTTGGGACGGGGTGCAGGGGTGAAACCCCTGACTGCACGCGA
>JAAUUG010000305.1 GCA_012031195.1 Oscillatoriales cyanobacterium SM2_1_8 | reverse complement strand
TTGGGCGTCAGCCCGCCGAGAGGAACAATGGGCTGAGGCCAGCGGCCACCAACGCCAGAAACCCGGTCACCGCCAGCCCAGAAATCAACCAGGCCACGCCGGCATTGCCCTGGGTTTGGGGCTTGTCCACGGTTTTGAGCCGTCGCGAAGGGGTGGCCCAGCTGGCGATCGTTGGCGTTTTGGCGGCTTCTACGGGCACCACAAAGGCGTTGAGGGCTTGCATCGCCTCTTTGGCCGATTGGTACCGCTGGACATATTGCGATCGCACCATCCGGGACAGCACCATCGCCAAACCGCTGCTGACCTTGGCCCGATCGCGCCATACCAGTTCGCCGGTGTCGGCATTGTGGGGGAGTTCGGTGGGCTCGCACCCCGTGATGGCCCGAATCACCACCATGCCCAAGGCATACAGGTCGCTGGTGTAGTTGGGTCGCCCCGCACATTGCTCGGTGGGCATGTACCCCGGCGTGCCGATGGTGACGGTGTACCGCGATTCGCCGCTGCCTTCGGAGGCTGGGGCCGTTTCCCCTAGGGCTTTCACGGCGCCAAAGTCGATCAACACCAACCGCCCATCGCTCTTGCGTCGAATCAGGTTTTCGGGCTTGATGTCGCGGTGAATGACCCCTTCGCCATGGACAAATTCCAGAATTTCCAGCACATCCTTGAGAAGGGCGACGGCTTGGGGTTCGGCGATTTTGGGGGAGGCCGGCACCGGCGCGGTCATGACCGTGAGCGCGGCTTCGTCTTGGAGGGCGGTGGCCCCGGCATCCCCTTGGAGTTCGCGATCGAGGGACTGCCCTTCGATAAATTCTTGCACCAAAAAGAAATGGCTTTTTTCCTCGAAGTAGGCCAGCAATTGGGGAATGCGATCGTGGCTGCCGAGTTTTTCGAGGGTTTCGGCTTCGGTGTTGAACAACCGCCGGGCTTCGCGGATAAAAGTGGGGTCATCGCTGGCGGGCTTCAGTTGTTTAACGACACAGGTGGGGGCACCGGGCCGCCGGGTATCGCGGGCCAAAAAGGTGCGACCGAAGCCGCCGGCCCCCAAGGGCTTCACCAGTTGGTAGCGTCCATCCAAAATCGTTGCCATGGTTCCCCTCCCTGCGGCCAGGCGTCGCTATCTATTGTGCCCCCATTGGCGGCCGGGTCAAGCTACGTTACCAAAATGCAACCTGGGTTCAGGGGCCCACGGTACGCACTTGCAAGCGAAAGCGACCGGTGTCGCCGACGGCGTAGGAGTTGGCGTAGACGGTGTAGGTGCCGGTGGCGGGCAGGGTGATTTGAATGCGGGCGTTGTCACCGGTGCCGCTGTTGTCGTCTTCGGCAATTTTTTGACCCTGAGGGTCGAACAAAACCAGGTAGGGGTCGATTTCTTCGCTTTCCAGGTCGAGGACGAGGCGCTGCCCCTGTTGCCCCTCCAAACGAAACACTTGAAAAAAGCTGCCGTCGGGCAAGCGGTTGTCGGCAAAGGTAAATTGACCGGTGTGGGGGGGAGCGTTGGGCAGGAGCCGGTTGGGGCCAGGTTCGGGGACGGTTTCCAGACCGATGCGCCCCTCCCGGGCGCGATCGCAAATTGTTGGGCGGTGTCGGCGCGATCGCGAAGCCAATTCCCCCCCGCTGACCGGTGCCGACAAATACGGCGGTGTTGATGCCAATGATGCGCCCCTGGCTGTCCAACAGGGGCCCTCCCGAATTGCCCGGGGCGATCGCCGCGTCGGTTTGGATCAGGTTCTGCGTGCGATCGATGCGGCTGACAATGCCGGTGGTGAGGGTGCCGGCAAATCGCCCAAAGGGGTTGCCGATGGCAAAGGCCCGCTGCCCGACCTTCACCTCGGCCAAGGCGGCAAATTCAAGGGCCGGCAACGGAACTTGCAGTCCTTCCAATTGCAAAAGGGCCAAATCTACCGTACGGTTGGCCGCGATCGCCTTGCCCCAAACTCGCTGCCCGTTCGCCAAAGTAACCTCAATGCGGGTTTGCCCCCGCACCACATGGGCGCTGGTCAAGATCCACCCTTCGGGGCTAACAATGGTACCGCTGCCAATGCCGGCGGCACTGCGGAGGGAGACCACGGCACCGCTGGCCCGGGCATACACGTCGATGTTGGTTTGCTCCTCGCGATCGCGGGCGATGCTGGGCATCTCCCCCAAGCTCAGCCCCATCAAAACGATCGCCCCGGCCTTTTGGATGTGGTGGATCATAACCCTGTCGCGTTTTTTGTGCTGAAATTTGAGATACCGTGCCAAAATTGGGGCGATTCTTGGGAAACTATACAACCGGTAGAAACCATCCACCGGCCGCAGGCAGCCGAGGAACCACCAATAGAGCCACCGCTAGAGCCACCGCTAGAAACACCCATCGCCCTTGGCGCACGGTACTTTCTTGGGGCTAGGGCTGGGGGCTAGATTCGGTTCTGGCAGTTTCAGTAGCAGTTTTGGTAGCAGTTTCAGTAGCAGTTCTGGTAGCAACCTATGGCGCTTTTCCTATGGCTATGGTAGTCGGCGAAACCCTGCGCAACCGCTATCGGGTGCTCAGTTTGCTCGGACAAGGGGGGTTCAGCGAAACCTACCTGGCCGAAGATTTGGATTTGCCCCTTAATCCCAAGTGCGTCGTTAAATACCTTAAGCCCAAAAGCGCCGATCCCGAAATTCTCTCCCTGGCCCGCCGCATGTTCAATACCGAGGCGAAGGTGCTGCAACGCCTGGGCGACAACCATCCCCAAATCCCCACTCTGTATGCTTTTTATGAGCACAAAGGGGAATTTTTTTTGGTGCAGGAGTTTGTGGATGGCCATGACCTGATGGACGAATTGATTCCGGGCCATGGGTTGGCGGAGGAGGCGGTGGTGCAAATGGTGTCGGGCATTTTGGAGGTGCTGACCTTTGTCCACAGCCAAAACATTATTCACCGAGACATCAAACCCCGCAACATTATGCGGCGCCACAGCGACGGCAAAATCGTTTTGATTGATTTTGGGGCGGTGAAGGAGGTAGGGAGCCTGACGCTGGATGCCCAAGGCAACACGGCGTTTACGGTGGCGATTGGGACGCCGACCTACATGCCCAGCGAGCAGGCCAATGGCAAACCTCGGCTGAGCAGCGATGTTTATGCGGTGGGGCGGATTGCGATTCAAGCGTTGACGGGGGTGGTGCCCAGCCAGTTGCCGACGGATCGGGATACGGGGGAGGTGCTCTGGCGCGATCGCGCTCAGGTGAGCGTGGCGTTTGCCGATGTGGTGGATACCATGGTGCGCGACCATTTTAGCCTGCGCTTCCCGTCGGCCAGCGAGGCCCTGGAGGCGTTGCAGCGGAGGGAAGAGTTGTCATCGTTGCCCCCGGAACTGGCCCGGGCGTTGACCCCAGGCCCCACCAAGTTGCGCGGCGGCCCGGACTTGACCACCAACCACGATGTGCAGCAGGCGCGTCGCCTGGCATTGACGGCAGGTTG
>JAAUUG010000021.1 GCA_012031195.1 Oscillatoriales cyanobacterium SM2_1_8 | reverse complement strand
ATTGATTGGTGATGTGGGGGGATACCTTTCGGCCGGCTTACCGGCGGTTGGGGGCCGTGCGGGGGGCCCTGCAGGCGGCCAAACCCCACCACCCGCCGATCGCCGTGGCGGCTTTTACCGCGACCGCCAATCCCCAAGCCCAAGCGGCGATCGCCCGGTGTTTGCAACTGCGGCATCCCCAACGCCTGAACACCAGTCCCTTTCGGCCCAACTTGCACCTCCGGGTGGAAGTCTCGTGGTCGCCGGCGGCGCGACGGCCCGGGCGGTTCAATTCATCCAGCCGTTTTGGGAACGCCAACAGAGCGGGTTGGTGTACGTGCGCAGTCGGCGGGAAGCCACGGCACAGGCGGAGTTTTTCCGGGAACGGGGCTGGCGGTGTGCCCCTTACCATGCCGGGTTGGCGGCCCCCGAACGTCGCCGCTTGGAAGCCGATTGGGTGGCGGGTCGCTTGCCCTTTGTGGTCACCACCAACGCCTTTGGCATGGGCATCAACAAACCCGATTGCCGCTGGGTGTTGCATGGGCAGCCCCCCCTCACCCTGGCGGACTATAGCCAAGAGGTGGGCCGCGGCGGCCGGGATGGCCAACCCGCCACGGCGCTGTTGCTGGTCAGCGAACCCACCGGCCTCCTCGATCCCAGCGATCGCCAGATGCGGCAGTTTTTTCAGCGTTCCCAAGCCGATCTGGTGGCCAAGGCCGCGGCGATCGCGCCCAAGCTGCCCCGTACCGGCCAAGCCGAGGCGATCGCCCAAGAGTTTCCCGACGGTGCGATCGCCCTGGGGTTGTTGCACAGCTTTGGGCATTTGATTTGGCGCACCCCGTTTGAATACGAACTGCAAGGGGAAAACTGGCGGTTTCCGCCGCCCGATTCCACCCCGTTGGCCGAAATGCAAGACTTTATTGACACTCGGCAATGCCGCTGGGCTTTTCTGATCGCGGCCTTTGGCTTCCCCGAAGAAGGTCGGCATACCCGCTGCGGTGTGTGCGATCGCTGTCGCCAACGGGGTGTCCCCGGCCCATAAGCCAAGGGCATGTTCAGGTCACTGGGTATAATAAAAGGAAACCGCTGGCGGCGTTTCATGACTCAGATTTTGTTGGTGGAAGACAATCCCACCGTGTTGTCCAACCTGCGCAAGATGTTGGAGTCCGAAGGCTTTGCGGTGACCGTGGCCACCAACGGCCGCGAGGGCATCGCCGCCGCCCAGCAAACGCCGCCCGATTTGGTGGTTTGTGACATCATGATGCCGGAGGTCAACGGCTACGAGGTGCTGGCCGCCTTGCGGGAACGACCGGAAACCGCCACGGTGCCCTTTATTTTTCTGACGGCCAAGGCCGAGCGGCGAGATTTTCGGCAGGGGATGGAGCTGGGGGCCGACGACTTTTTGACGAAGCCTTTTACCCGCGACGAGTTGCTGGAAGCGGTACGGGCCCAGCTCAGCAAGCAAAAGAATTTCGACGATCGCTACCGGCAGCAGGTCGAAGAGTTGCGGGGGAGCCTCGCCCAGTCGTTGCCCCACCGGTTGTTGTTTCCGGCGATTCAAATTATGGGGATGGCCATGGGGTTGGAGCAACGGGCCACCACCCTGCTGCCCGAAGAAGTGGCGGAAGCCGGTCAGCGGATCAAAACGGCGGCCAAGACCCTCCACGAAATGATCAAGAAGTTTTTGACCTATTCGGAATTGGAGGCGATGGCCGGCGATGGGTCTCGGATTGCGGCGTTGCGGCAAGAGCGGACGACCTTTGCCAAAATTGAGATCGCCAGCGTGTGCCGAGAGTTGGCCCGTCAACGGGAGCGGGAGCGGGATTTGCAGTTGGATTTGGTGGAGGTGACCCTTGCCCTTTCCGACAACCATTTGGAGACTTTGGTGCGGGAGTTGGTGGAAAACGCTTTGACCTATTCCCCCTTTGGGCGGGCGGTGACGGTGACCGGCAAAATCGTGGCCACCACCGAGGGCGATCGCTTTCATTTGGTGATCCAAGACTTGGGGCACGGCATGTCCACCGATCGTTTGGCCTTGCTGGACAAGCGGCAGAGTTTTGAGCAAAAGTTGCAGGCCCAGGGCAGTGCCGGTCTGGGGTTGGCGATCGTGCGGCGGCTGACGGAGTTGCATGGGGGGGCCCTGCAGTTGGCCAGCACCCCCTACGAAGGCACCACGGTCGAAGTTTGGTTGCCGGTGGCCACCGATTGAAGTCCCCCAAGGGGTTAGCTGTTAAGCTAGGGAAAAGGTTGGGTGGGGCATCGCGCATGAAACGCTGGCTGGCGCTGGGGTTGTTTGGCATTGCGTTGTGGTGGGTGCTGGGGAGCTACCCAGGGCGGGGGGGCAAGTACACCTCTTGGATTCTGAATTTCCGCAACGACGTGCCGACGGCGGACATCGAGCAGCGCTTGACCGATTGGGCGCCGACCTTGGGGGTGCGGTGGCGAGTCAACAGCCTGTTTGCCGCGAACGAGCGGGTGTACGTGCTGGAAAATGCGTCGGTGCCTTGGTCGCAAGTGGCGGCGGCTTTGGCCAAACAGCCGTGGCAACCGGCCCTGGAATACAGCGAGCCAAACTATGTGTACCGGGCGACTTGGGTGCCCAACGATCCCGATTACCCGAAGCAGTGGCACCTGCGGGCGATCCAAACCGAATCGGCCTGGGATGAGGGCCAGGGGGAAGGGGCGATCGTGGCGGTGATCGATACGGGGGTTTCGGCCCTGCCGGACTTGCCGGCGACCCAGTTGGTGCCGGGTTACGATTTTGTGAACGATCGCGAGGAAGCGCCGGACGACAACGGCCACGGCAGCCATGTGGCCGGCACGATCGCCCAGGCGACCAACAACAGGCTGGGGGTAGCCGGCGTGGCTCCCCGGGCCAAAATCATGCCCCTGAAGGTGTTGGCGGCTTGGGGCGGGGCACCGTGGCCGACATTGCCGATGCGGTGCGGCTGGCGGCGGATCGTGGGGCCCACATCCTCAACCTGAGTTTGGGGGGGGGCGGCGACAGCCGGTTGTTGCGGGAGGCGATCGCCTATGCCCACGGCAAGGGGGTGTTGGTGGTGGCGGCGGCGGGCAACGAAGGGCAAAGCAGCGTGTCCTATCCGGCCCGGTATCCCCACGTGTTGGCGGTGGGGGCCACCAACGCCACCGATCGCAAAGCGGGTTATTCCAACTATGGGGCCGGGCTGGATTTGGTGGCCCCGGGGGGGGAATACGGACCCGGAGGATGCTACACGGGCCGGCGGCATCTGGCAGCAAACCGTCGATCCGGAGACCGGGGCGGCGATCCTGCAATCGTTTCAGGGCACCAGCATGGCGGCGCCCATGTGCGGGGGTGGCGGGCGTTGATTCGGGCCGGCGGCATCACCCATCCCGACGACATCGAAACGGTGTTGCTGCGGTCGGCGCGATCGTCGGGGAACGATCCGGACAATGCCTACGGTGCGGGCCATTTGGATGCGGCCCGGGCGATCGCCTTGGCGGGGCAGGAGCAATTGGGCTGGCGGGATTTTTGGCGTTGGCTGCAGGAAAACGGTTATTTGAACCCCCGGTTTTGGTGGGATGGGGGGCTGGCAGCCCTGTTGCCGAAAATCCTGATGGTGGTGTCTGCCTACCTGCTGGCTTGGTTCTGGCGGCGGCTGCCGTTTTGGCAGTGGGGGGCCGGGTTTCACGGCGGGTTGTGGCTGGGCAGCGGCGGTCTGTTTTGGTTCCAGAACCTGTACGTGTTTGATTTGCCCCAGGCTCCCCTGCGTTGGTTGGGAAGTGCCCTTCCCGAATGGGGCAGCGCCGGGCATTGGCCGTTGCACCCCCTCACCGCCAGCGTTTTGATCCCGTTTGGCGCCGTCCTCTTAACCCTGGGCCACCCTCGCTACCGCAACGGGGCGATCGCCCTGACCCTTGGCACCGGGGCCCACTTGGCGATCGCGGCCGTTTTCCCCCTGGCGATGGGGGGCATGGTCGGCACCTGGTTTTTGCTGGCCAATGCGTTGCTGTGCCTGGGTTTGGCCAAACTGGCGTGGCGGGTGGCGAGCGCCGACTAGCCGACCAATTTCAACAACCGATCGAGTTCGCCGCTGGCATCCAGGGCATACAACCCGTCGCAGCCGCCGGGCAGGTGGCGATCGTCGATGAAAATTTGGGGCACCGAGCGACGACCGTCGGAACCCCGGGCCACCATGGCTTCCCGTTGGTCTTCGTCGCCATCGAGGGCGTGTTCCGTATACAAAACCCCTTTCCGCTCCAAGAGCTTTTTGGCGCGGATGCAAAACGGGCAGGTGCGGGTTGTATAAATTTCAACGTGGGGCATGGCTTCGGTGGTGACGCGGCTTCCCGATGATAAACCCAACGACCCATTCCGACTTCCCACCGTTGGAGGAAACAGGTTGGGCGTCAAGGTGTGGGACGGGGCCAAGCAGGTTTCCAGAAAGGCCACCAGCTCTTCGACGCAAAATTTTGCAAAACGTCCGCAAGGTGTGGACAAACGCCGGATCGATGCTTGGATCTTCGGTCAACGCCGCTTCGAGGGCGTGCAAGCGACCCCGGCGGGCCCATTCGAGCCAACGTTCGAGGACGATCGCCGCCGGCAGGGGCAGGGTGTGGGGCAGGGGCACCGTCGTGGGGAGGGTTGCGGGGAGGCTGGCCGGAAACCGGGCGATCGCCACAAACGTGCTGCCTTGGCCCACTTGGCTTTCCAGTTGCAGGTTTCCCCCCATCAAATTCAACAAGCTGCGGGCAATGGCCAGACCCAAACCCGTGCCTTCGCTGTTCCGGCCCTCGGCGGCTTGCTCGAACGGTTCAAAAATCCGCCCTTGGGATGCGGCGGGAATGCCAGGGCCCGTATCTTGCACCGTAAACGCCAACGTGCATTCGGGGCCCTGGTGGGCGATCGCCTCGGCCCGGAAGGTCACGCTGCCGTGCTGGGTAAATTTAACGGCGTTCCCCAGCAAGTTCAGCAAAACCTGACGCAAGCGTTTTTCGTCGGCTTCGATGGTGTGGGGCAAGTTTTCCGCCCAGTGCTCGACAAAATCCAACCCTTTTTCGGTGGCCCGGAGGCGGCACACGGCGGCGGTAGAAGTCAACAACGGGCGCAACTCGACCGGGGCCACCTGCAATTCCAGTTTCTGGGCTTCGATTTTGGCCAAATCCAGGGTTTCGGAGATCAGACCCAGGAGATGGGTGCCGGAGTCTTGAATCACCGCCAACCCCTCCTGCATTTCCGCCGACAATTCCGGCAATCGCCGCAACAGGCGGGCATACCCCAAAATCCCATTCAACGGGGTGCGCAGCTCGTGGCTCATCCGCGCCAGAAAATCGCTCTTGGCTTGGTTGGCCCGCTCGGCGGTTTCTTTGGCCCGAGACAACTCCGCCGTACGTTCGGCGACCAGGTTGGCCAGCTCCTCGGAACGGCTTTGCAACCGGCGGTTTTCTTCGGCTTGGCGCAGAATCCAGATTCCGCCGTGGATCCCTCCCCACAGCAATAAACCAGTCCCCGCACTTGCCAGCGCACCCGGCGAGCCGCCGCAAACAAATGGGATTCGGCGGTTAAGGTCACGAGCCGCCAGCCTACCAAGGGTACCGCCGCTTCTAGCTTCACAAACTTGACCCCGGGCTGCTGTCGCTGCACAAACCTTTCGGCGCGATCGGCGGACAGGGGCTAAAAGGTGGGGAACGGGCTTGCCAACTTCTTGCTGCACCTGCGCTTGCAGGGCGGCTGCTTGGGAAAAAACCAACAGCTTGTTTTGGGATGTGGCCATGTACAAGTGTTCCGCCGTGGAGTGGCGTGGATGTCCCCGCAAAACCACCGATTCCAATTGGGGCAAGACCGTATCTACGGCGACCACACCGGCCACGCCGGCCTGGCGATCGAAAAAGGCCCGGCTGATGGTCATCCAAATTTTGTCGGTATCGAAGTAGGGCTCCACAAAAACGGCTTCCCCTTTGCCGGCCGCCCCCGCTTGGTACCATGGGTGCCGAAAGTAGTCGTACTCGGCAGTAGACCACTCGTAGGTGATGGCGGTGCGGCCCCCGGGCAGGCGATTGGCATAGGGCCCAAAATACCGCTTGCCGACCTGAAAGCGCTGGGGCAGAAAATAGGCACCAATCCCAAAGGTGGTTTCCGCCGGAGAAGACTGCAACAAATCCAACAACAGGGCTTCCATGACCCCTTTCTGACCTGGGCTGCGGATTGTCAACGACCCCACCGCGATCGCCGCGGTCTGGCTCAACTGACGGGCCGCGGTCAACGAAACTTCCAAGTCACGGGTCAGTTCCCGCAACTGCAACTGCCGGTCGGCGATCGCCCGATCCTGAAGTCCTTTGGCCAGCGGGTATTCCAGCGCGAGCACCCCCCCCCAGGTGACCCCCCCCCGACACCAACAGCGTGTACACCCCCCGTGACCAAGCCCCCACGTCCTTTTGCCCCCCTGCGCTCTTGGTCGGCTTGGGGTCGTACCGCCAAACCCAGGCATCTTTTCCCTATACCTATTTTGAAGGGGTTCCCCCAAAAACGCAAATGGGTACGGGCCGCAATCCCCCCAATCCGTGGGCGCAGGGGCAAGGGAAATAGAGCGACCCCCATCAATCCACAATTTTGATTTGGCCCACCTGAATCAGGTTAAACAGCAAATTCAACTGACTAAACTCGTGTTCGCTGAGCCGACGGTTGTTGAACAAAGTGTGAAACAGCGAATTGCTGAGGTGACGGTACCCTTTGCGGCTCACTTTGCTGGAGTTGACAATTCGACCAATGACCTCATCCAGGGGCATCACATCCACGTTGGGCAAATTGGTGGTGGGTGCCGGCGTCCTTTGGGTGAGGGTGGTGGTGGTTTGCAACACCGTGCGTTGGCCGCTGGTTTGGGGAGGCAACGGCATGATCGGCGGTGGAGCGGGTACCGGCGGCAACGACTCGGCGGCGGGCGCTTTTTTCAGGCACCGGGCGATCGCCGCCTGCAGCAACACCGGGTCGAAAGGCTTGGTCAGGTAATCTTCGGCCCCCATTTCCATGCACTTCATCACCGATTCAATCTCTTCCATGGCCGAGATCATGATCACCGGAATGTTGCGCAGACCTTCGTCGCTTTTGATCGTTTGCAAAACCTCGTAGCCGTCTACCTCCGGCATCATGATGTCCAACAACACTAGGTCGAACTTTTCGTCCCGGATGACCGTCAGGGCTTCGCGACCGTCCACCGCCATTTTGCTGCTGAACCCCTGCTGGCGAAGACGACGAGCCAGGGTGTCGCGATTCATTTCGTTGTCGTCAACGATCAGTACGTTGAAACTCCCGTTCGCCATACTTTCCCTGCTCTCCCGTTTGCTCTTCTATCCTGAACCCTAGCACCTGGCCCGATCTTGCAACCTGCTCCCGATCTCGGTCTTGCCCTACTCTCCCCCAAGTCACAAAATTCAATAAAATTTCAAAGACTGTAACGGGAGGCTTGAATTGGCGTTTGGTTTCAGAGCCTAGCTTCAGAAATTATAGTCATTTCAAATGTGTTTGCGACAATCTTGCCTCACCCCCAGCTCCTCTCCCAGGGAGGGAGAGGGGAGTAAAGGCAATCAAAACAATCGTGGTCGTTTCATTCTTAACTAAATTGACTGTATCCCCAGGACTGGCCTAGCGGTTTTTGGGCCTTTAGGGGCTTGCCATTCGGCGTCATCGGAGTCAATTGTTACCCATCATACCGCCTGATAGGCGATCGCGCGATTGCGGCCGGCGTGCTTTGCTTGATAGAGGGCTTGGTCGGCTTGGGACACCAGGGCGCTGGGGTGAGGGGGACGGTGGGCCAATGGGTGGTGACCCCTAGGCTCACGGTCACGCAGGCGGCGACTTGGGAACCGGCATGGGGAATGGCCAAACCGACGATCGCTTCCCGCGTCCGTTCGGCGATCGCCATGGCGGCTTCGCGATCGGTATCGGGCAAAACAACGGCAAATTCTTCCCCGCCGTAGCGGGCCACCGTATCTTGATGGAGGCGCGTGCTTTGAACCGCAGCGGTAGCCACCCGCCGGAGGCAATCGTCCCCCTGTAAGTGGCCGTAGCAATCGTTGAACTGTTTGAAGTAGTCAATGTCAAACACAATCAACGAGAGGGGCCGTGCCAGGGTGGGGCCGAGGGACTGGGCCAACACGGTGTCAAACAAACGCCGGTTGGGAATGCCGGTGAGTCCGTCCAGGTTGGCCATTTCCGACAGCCGACGGTTGGCGGCCTCCAGCTCCCGCAGGTAGTGCACTTCCCGATCGCGTAGCCGCTTTTTTTCGAGGCAACTGTGGATCCGTGCCTTCAGCAACACCTTCTCGAAGGGTTTGGTCAGGTAATCTTCGGCCCCCAACTCGATGCACCGCACAATGCTGGCAATGTCGTCCAACGCCGAAACGGCGATCGTGGGTACGGCCCACCCCCGCTCTTTCATGGCCGCCAACACTTCGTAGCCGTCCATGCGGGGCATTTGAATGTCCAGCAAAACCAAATCCGGCCCGTGGCTGGCGATCGCCTGCAGGGCCTCTTCGCCATCTTGGGCCATCAACAGGTTGGTGTATCCCAAACGCCGCAATTGCCGTTCCAACAAGCTACGGTTGTTGTCGTTGTCGTCCACGATCAACACAGTGTATTTAGGGGTTGGGGATTCCATGGGCCGGCAACAAGGCGGTAATTTTGGTCAACAGACGGGGAAACTCAATCGGCTTGGTATCGTAGTCGTCGCAGCCGGCGGCCAAGGCTTTTTCCCGATCGCCCAGCATGGCATGGGCCGAAAACCCAATCACTGGAATGCGTGCGGTGGCGGCATCTTGCTTGAGCTGTCGGGTTGCTTCCCAGCCGTCCAAAATTGGCAAGCTCATGTCCATCAAAATTAAGTCGGGCTGGGCGCTTTTGGCAAGGGCAATTCCCTCTTCGCCGTGGCTGGCCACCAAAACGGCAAACCCTTGACGCTTGAGGCGACGCTCCAGCATGTCGGCATTGAGCTCGTTGTCTTCGACAATCAAAATCTGCGACACTGTGTAGAATTCCCCCCGGATGAACGTGGATGATGGATTTGTGGATTCAGGACATGCCAGATGCCGCGAAGCTAGGTGCCGCGAAGCCAGATGCAACAAAGCCAGATGCAGTGAATTGGGGCCTCAAGACCTAAACCGGCGTGTGGGCGGGCATCGCGCAATGGCGTTGCAGTTCCTGGCCAAGCATGTTCAAAATCGTAGCGCCATCGGCCATCCCCTTTTGCAGAATGTGACGTACGGAGCCGTTGAGGCGGGCCCGATCGGCGGCGGTTAAATCGGCGGCGGTCAGGACAATGACGGGAATGTGTTGCAAGCTGGGCTCTTGGCGCAACCGTTCCATGAGCTGAAACCCGTCCATTTCCGGCATGGTCAAATCCAGCAAAATGGCATCCGGCAGGCCTTGGGCCAGGCTTTCGAGGGCCGCCAACCCGTTGGCCGCCACTTGGGTGCGGTAGCCGGCTTCGTGCAATATCCGGCACATCAACTCGCGGCTATCGACATCGTCTTCGACCAACAACAGGCTGGCGGGGCCGGTGGTGACCTGCCCCAAGGTTTGCAGCAGTTGCTGGCGCTCCAGGGGTTTGAGCAGGTATTCGTGGGGCCCCCAAGGCAAAGGCTTGGTTGTGCTCGGCCACCATGGACAAAATAATCACGGGAATGTGGGCAATTTGCGGATCGGCTTTGAGGGCGCTCAAGACTTGCCAACCGTCCATTTCCGGCATCATCACATCGAGCAAAATCGCTTGGGGTTGGCATTGGCGGGCCAGTTTTAGCCCGTCTTCGCCCCGGGCCGCCAACAACACCGCAAACCCCTGCTTGCTGAGGAACCGTTGCAACAATTCCCGGACGGCGGGATCGTCGTCGATCGCCAGGATGCGCGGACGGGTGGGGTTGAGGTCGGGGGGCACATTTGGTGGGGATGGGGGTCGGGGGCGGCGGCTCCAAATTGGCGGGCAAGGCGATCGTGAAGACCGAGCCCACCCCGATCCGGCTTTCGACCTCGACATCTCCCCCCAACATCCGGCACAGGTGGCGGGTGATGGCCAAACCCAAACCGGTGCCGCCGTATTTGCGGGTGGTGGAGCTGTCCACCTGGCTAAAGGATTGGAACAATTTGGGCAGGTCTTCGGGGTGAATGCCGATGCCGGTGTCCCGCACCCGAAAAATGACCCAGACTTTGCCTTCGGCTTCGAGGCGATCGGTTTCCAACCCAATGCGCCCCCCCTTGGTAAATTTGCAGGCGTTGCTCAAGAGGTTTAACAAACACTGCTGGACTTTGCGCCGATCGGTATGCACCACGGTCAACGATGGCTGGCTGGTGACCGTCAGTTGGTTTTGGTTGGCGGGCAGTTGGGGGGCGATCGCCGCGGTGACGTCGGCCACCAAGTCCTTGAGGGCAAAGGTTTCGGCAAAGACCTCCATGCGTCCGGCTTCGATTTTCGACAAATCCAAAATGTCGTTGATCAAATTGAGGAGGTGCCGGCCGGCGGTGCAAATTTTGGCGAGATCGCTGGCCGTTTGGCGGTGGCCGGTGGCTTGGGCATCTTCGAGCAGCATCTCGCTGTAGCCGATGATGGCGTTGAGGGGGGTGCGCAACTCGTGGCTCATGTTGGCCACAAAGGCGCTTTTGGCCTGGCTGGCTTCGAGGGCTCGATCGCGGGCGATCGCCAATTCGGCGTTGATGGCATGGATCGCTTCTTCGCCTTGCCGCCGCTGCAACACAATCCCCAACTGGGCGGCGATCGCCTGGAGCGCCGTCTGCAACCGTGGGGTATTGGGAAAAGTCTGCGCCGCGTACAACCCCACCACGGCAATGACCCGATCGTTGGCCAGGATCGGTAGCCCCAAACCGCAGCGCAACCCCGAGTTGATCAAGCCCATTTCCGGGGGAGGGTTTCTTCCTCGGCCTGGGTGAGATTGGGCACCCACCGCGGCTGGGCCGATTGCCACACCTGGCCCGGCAGCCCTTGAGCGGCGATCAACTTCAGGGAGCGGTTGAAGTCGTGGAGGGTCTGGGGTTCGTGCACCTTGCTGCTGCCGTAGCACGGCCCCGCCTGCAAATGGCGATCGCCGCGATCGGGCAACCAGGTTTCCCCCCAATCCCACCCCATCCCTTCGCACAACCGCTTGAGGGCAATGCTGAGGGTCTGTTGCACATCTGCCGCCGCGTTGACCTCAAAAATCAGGGTTTGCAACAACTGGTTTTCCAATTCCGCCTGTTTGCGGGTCTGGATGTCTTGCACGGTGCCCTCGATCGCCGTCACCTGGCCGCGATCGTCCCGCAACACCCGGGCGTTGATCGCAATCCAATGGCGCTGGTTGTCCGCCCGCACAATTTGGGTCTCGAACCCCTCCACCGTTTCGTGCTGCTGCAAACGCTGTTGCAAGTCTTGCCAGTCTTGGGACCGCACGTAGGCGGTGGGATGGAGGGTCTGCTTCAACAGCGCCACGCTCGCAAACCCGTAAATGCGGGCCAAAGCCGGGTTGGCCAGGGCATATTGACCATTGGGCAACACCTGAAAAAAGCCCTCGATCGACCGCTCGATCGCCTCCCGGTATCGATCTTCCACCTGTTGCAGGTTTTGCCGCAGCACCTGGGTGCGGCTTTGCAGCAGGGCATAGGTCTCGGCCGCTTGCCGCACGGTTTGGCAGAGGCGATCGCGATCGATCGGTTTGGTCGCAAACCCAAATACATTTCGTTCGTTGATCGCCCGCACCAGATCGTCGATGGTGGGGTTGGCCGTCAACAAAATCCGCATCGTGTCGGGGTGACGCTCGGCGGCAAGCCGCAAAAATTCCAGACCCGTCATCTTGGGCATCCCCTGATCGCACAGGATCACGGCCATCTCGCCGACTTCCGCCAAAAGAGCCAAAGCCTCGGGGCCGCCGTCGGCCCGAAACAGGGTGTAGTCGCCCCGAAAAATCCGCTGCAACAGATCTAGGTTGTTGGGGTCGTCATCCACCACCAACAACTTGGGCAGGGGGCGATCGGTTGCCGCCATGGCAGATGTTCCACGGAAAACCTCTGTATTCAAGATACCCCATTGGCCGGTGCTACAATCCAAAAGGTGTTGGGAGTCGGGCATGAAGGTAGCGGTTGCCGGAGGCACAGGATTTGTTGGGGTCAGGCTGATCGAAACGCTGCATCGTTTGGGCGATCGCCTGGTGCTGTTGACGCGGGATCCCGCCGGGGGCAACGGATGTTCCCAACGGAATTTTTTCCCAACGGTGACGGTGGTGGGCTACGACCCCGATCAACGGGGCGATTGGCAACAGGCCCTGGCCGGCTGCGATGCGGTGGTCAATTTGGCGGGGCCCCCATCGCCGACATTCCCTGGACAACGGCCCGCAAACAGAGCATCCGCGATAGCCGCGTGCGTGGCACCGAAGTCCTGATCGAGGCGATCGCCGCCGTCACCCCCCGCCCCAAGGTGCTGATTTCGGGGAGCGCCATCGGCTATTACGGCACCGATCCCGCCAAAGAATTTGACGAATACAGTTTTGCCGGGGAAGATTTTCTGGCGACGGTCTGCCGCGACTGGGAGCGTACCGCCGATCGAGCCAGCGAGTTGGGGCTGCGGGTCGTCAAACTGCGCACTGGGTTGGTGTTGGGGTACGGCGGCGTGTTGGCGCGGCTGCTGCCGTTGTTTGAAAACGGTTTGGGGGGCGTGGTGGGCCGCGGCGACCAGTGGTTTTCCTGGATTCACCGGGACGATTTGGCCAACTTGATCGGGTTTGCCCTGACCAGCGATCGGGTGGTGGGGGCCCTCAACGGCACGGCGCCCCACCCGGTGACCAACCGCGGGTTGACCCAGACCCTGGCCCAGGTTTTTGCAAAAGCCCGCCTTTTTGCCGGTGCCGGCGATCGCCCTGCAGGTCCTCTACGGAGAGGCGGCGATTTTGGTGTTGTCCGGTCAAAAAGTCTTGCCGAAGAAGGCCCTGCAAAACGGTTTCCGGTTCGCCTATCCGGAATTGCCGGCGGCATTGCGGCAAATTTTGACCTGAATTTTCGCCTAAGTTTTGGGGGTAAGGATTTTTGCCATGGACGCGAGCGACGGCGGGCCCAGTTGGTCAGACATTTTGAAAAGCATTTTGGCTGGGGAAACCCTGGCCGAAGAAACGGCTACGGCCCTGATGGGGGGATGGTTGCAAGGGAAAATCCCCCCCGAACTGAGCGGGGCCTTGCTGGTGGCGTTGCAGGGGCGGGGGCTGCGGGCCCGTGAATTGGCGGCCATGGCCCAAGTTTTGCAATCCCAAAGCACGGCGATCGCCCCTTTTCACGGTGAGGTGTTGTTGGATACCTGCGGCACCGGCGGGGACGGCGCCCACACCTTCAACATTTCGACGGCGGTGGCCTTTGTGGCGGCGGCGATGGGGATCCCGGTGGCCAAGCACGGCAACCGGGCGGTATCGAGCAAATCCGGCTCGGCGGATGTGTTGGAAGCCTTGGGGATCGCCCTGCAGGCCCCGGCGGCCACCCTCCGGGAGGCTTTGGATGCGGTGGGGATTACGTTTTTGTTTGCGCCCAATTGGCATCCGGCGATGAAGGCGATCGCCCCGATCCGCCGCAGCTTAAAAATCCGTACCGTGTTCAACGTTTTGGGGCCGTTGGTGAACCCTTTGCAACCCACTACGCAGGTGATGGGGGTCTACGGGGCCGAGCTGGTGCCGATCGCCGCCGAAGCGTTGCAGCGGTTGGGACGACGGCGGGCGGTGGTCTTGCACAGTCGGGAGGGTTTGGACGAAGCCGGCCTGGCCGGAGCGGTCGAATTGGCGGTGGTAGAGGGGCAGAGCATCCGGCTGGAAACTTTGATTCCGGAGGCTTTGGGGTTGCCGCCGGCGCCTTGACCGCGTTGCAGGGGGGGACGTGGCCGAGAATGCGGCCATTTTGCAGGCGGTTTTGCAGGGACAAGGCACCCCGGCCCAGACCCATTGTGTGGCCCTCAACAGCGCGATCGCCCTTTATGCAGCAGGCGTCGCGGAAAACTGGCGGGATGGGTTGACGCAATCCTTGGCGTGTTTGGCGAGCGGTGCCCCTTGGCAAAAACTGACCGCCCTGGCCCAGTTTCTGGCCACCCCCTGACCGGAGGGTCATGCCCCGCCGCACTTACGCTCTATTTGAAGAACGAGGTTTCTGCTACCCTGGCAGTTGAACCATGATTGCATCGGCAAAAGGTTTACCATGCCAGTCCCAGTTCTGCGCAAGCATGTGTCCCGACCAGCGTCCGCTGTTCTGGTTGTTGATTTGCCTCGGTACGGTTTGCGACGGGGCCAGAAGGGCATTGTGCGATCCATTCGGGCAGATGGGGCAACGGTTGTGGAATTTGGCGATCGCCGTAGGCGCCAACGGGTGCTGCTGCGTCCCGAGCAAATCCAGATGGAAATTCGACCCAAGTTTCCATTGTTGGCGGTGATGGCCGATATTGGTCGCAAAGCCCAGCGCCGTGGCTTGACGCCCGAGGTTTTGGCCTCCCTCTTAGCAAAGGAAAAAACGACTGGTTTATTACCAAAAGTATTCACGGAAATTCAAAAACTTCCAAGCCATCTTCAAGACGAGCTTGCTCAACAACTGTTGGAAGACATTGAAAGCGAACTAAAATGGCAAAAAAGCCTTGCAAAAGAAGATTTTGAACTCGGGTCTTTGCTCGCAATGGCGCAAGAAGCTCTCTTGGACGAGCAAGGGGGAAGAACGGAGGACAAAGGCTTTGGCGAAGAATGAATTCAGCCAGAACCCAGAAATTTCGAGACCTGTTTTTAAGGTTGCCATTGAGGGTACAAGAAACGGGAAAGAAAAACTATGCGCTTTGGCAAAAGAATCCTTTTCACCCAAGCCTAGAATTCAAAGAGGTGAAGCCAGTAGAGAAGATATGGTCGGTTCGGGTTGGAATTGGACGGCGAGCCTTGGGGATTAAGAAAGCGAATGAAGAAAAAATCGTTTGGTTTTGGGTTGGCTCCCATGCCGAGTATGACAAAATTTTAGGCAAGCAGTAAACATTTGTAGTCATTGAGAATGAGACGTTTTTCCTGCCGAACGAAAGTCCAATAAAACCCAGTGCGGGGGCTTCGCCCCTGCGACCCGATCTGTTTTGTCCCATCGCTATGCAAAACAAATACAAAAGCGTTGCATCCCTGTTTTTGGCTATGCTGACGGCTATCGAATCGGAAGCGTTATGATTCCTCCGCCGCGCCGTGGGCAGTTGCAAACATTTTTAACCCGCTTGGGGTACCCCCCGAAGCGTGCAACCTGGATTTGCTCGATCGCGCGTTGACCCATCCTTCGGTGCAAGACCGACCCCACAACGATCGCCTGGAGTTTTTGGGGGACAGCGTGTTGGGGTTGATCGCGGTGTTGTTTTTGCAGGAACGGTACCCCCAATTGGCGGTGGGGGAGTGGGCCGCCCTCAAGTCCAAGTTGGTATCGGCCGAACACTTGGCCCGGATTGGCGATCGCCTGGGGCTGGATGAGTTCGTGGTTTTGGGCCCCACCGCCAAAAACGATCCCAAAACGGCGCGATCGCGTCTGGCGGATTCTTTGGAGGCGGTGTTGGGGGCTTTGTACCTGCACACCCCCGATCTGACCCGAATTCGGGCGTGGTTGGATGATTTTTTGGCGGAAGAGGTGAAGGCGTTGCAGGCGCTGCCGGCCCTGGGCAACTACAAGGTGGCGTTGCAGGAGTGGACGCAAAAACACTGGAAAATTTTGCCGGAGTACCGCGATCGGGCGATCGGAACGGTGCAGGCCCCCCGGTTTGCCTCGACGGTGTGGGTGCGCGATCGCCCGTGGGGCGAAGGCGAAGGCCCCAACCTCAAATCGGCCCAGCAAGCAGCCGCCCAAGCCGCTTTGGCCTTGCTCACCCAAGCCGATGCGTTATGCTAAAACCGTTGGCAAAGCCGCTCCATCCATGACCAAATCCGTTTCTACCCATACCCCTGCCAAGGCCCCTTGGCTACTGTTCGGGCTGGCGCTTTTGGGTACCGTGCTGACGGGGTATCTTACTGCCTACCCATTACCTGCAAACCCAACCCCTGTTTTGCACCGGCCAAGGCACCGGCTGCGACCTGGTGCTGAACAGCGAATACGCAACCTTGGGCGGGGTGCCCCTCACGGCCCTGGGTTGCCTTGCCTATGGCGGGCTGGCCCTGTTGGCGGGCTGGAGCGCGATCGCCCCCGCCGACCTCCAAGGAAACCGTTGGCAACAAATTGCTTGGCCGGTATTTCTGGTGAGCGGGGCCGGCACCCTCTTTTCCGGGTATTTGCTGTTTTTGTTGGCCACGGTGTTGCGATCGCCCACCGGAGATTTTATCGTTTGCCCCTATTGCCTGACTTCGGCGGCGACCATGACCGGCATTTGGCTGCTGAATTTGGGGGGCACCGTTGGGAAGAGTGGGGCAAACTCTGGTTTAACGGGGTGATTTTGCTGGCGGTGATGGCGGTGGCCCTCACGGTGATTCGCGGCGAACAGGAACAGGCGATCGCCGTGAACCAAAGTTTTGCCGGGCGACTGGCGCAACACCTGCAGGCGACCGATGTCAAAATGTACGGTGCGTTTTGGTGCCCCCACTGCCGCGAACAAAAGGCAGCTTTTGGCGATGCGGCAGCTTTGGTACCCTATGTGGAGTGCGATCCCCGGGGCGAACGGCCCCAGGCCGGCCTCTGCAAAACCAAAAACATCCAGAGCTACCCCACCTGGGAAATCGACGGCCGGTTGTTTGAGGGGGCTCGCTCGCTGACGGATTTGGCCAAACAAACGGGGTACCACGGCTGATGGTTTTGATGGTGGGTTCGTTGGTGGTGGCGCTGCTGGTGTTGTTCTGGCTGTGGAACATCCTGAAAACCACGTTCCAGACGGCTTTGCTGGTGGCTCTGGTGGTGTTCGCCCTGCAATGGCTGACGGGATTAGGACCCTTCGAGGTGATGGGGGCCATCCGCCAGCAAATCATCGAAATGGTGCGACCGGGCGATCGCCCCCCGAATCGGGAAAAAGCCTTAGGTTTGGGCGGGAGCATCCGGCGGTCTTCTAAAATCGGGCCGTAGCGCAGAAGCATCCCCCATGCAAGTCGCGGTTTTCAATACCAAGCCCTACGATCGCCAGTTCCTGACGGCGGCCAACCAAACCCATCGCCACGAATTAACGTTTTTGGAACCCCGTCTGAATCGGGCCACCAGCCTGTTGGCCCATGGCTTCCCGGCGGTGTGCGTGTTCATCAACGACGTGTTGGATCGCCCCACCCTGGAAGTGCTGAAGGCGGGGGGCACCCAATTCATCGCGACCCGATCGGCGGGCTTCAACCACATTGATCTAAAAACCGCCGCCGAGTTGGACTTTGCGGTGGTGCGGGTGCCGGCCTATTCCCCCTACGCCGTCGCCGATCATACCGTGGGGTTGATGCTCTCCCTCAACCGCAAAATCCACCGGGCCTACAACCGGGTGCGGGAAGGAAATTTCTCGATCGAAGGGCTGATGGGATTTGACCTCCACAGCGCCACCGTGGGGGTGGTGGGCACCGGCAAAATTGGGGCGTTGGTGGCCAAAGCCCTCCATGGCATGGGCTGCCGCCTTCTGGGGTTCGATCCTTACCCCAATCCCGATTGCTTGGCCCTGGGCATGGACTACCTCCCCCTCCCCGAATTGCTCCGTCAATCCGACATCGTGACCCTCCATTGCCCCCTCACCCCAGAATCCCATCACCTGATTGGGGAGGAGACCATCGCCCACCTGAAACCGGGGGCCATGCTCATCAACACCAGCCGGGGCGCCCTGATCGATACCCAAGCGGCGATCGACGGTCTGAAGTCGGGCCAAATTGGCTACCTCGGCCTCGATGTCTACGAACAGGAAGAAGCCCTGTTTTTTGAAAACCTCTCGGAAGAAGTGATCGCCGACGATGTGTTTCAACGGCTGTTGACGTTTCCCAACGTGTTGATCACCAGCCACCAGGCATTTTTTACCCGCAATGCCTTGATCAACATTGCCGAGACCACCCTGGCCAACCTCACCGATCTCGCCGCTGGCCGCCCCTGCCCCAACGCGATCGCCGCCCGTTAGGTTCTGTTGACATTAGGGACATCGAGAGGCACCGCCTAACTTCTTCGCTCCGGCGCCTGAGGGTAGGTTGAGCGAATCTGAGGGTAGGTTGAGCGAATCTGAGGGCGGGCTTCGACTGCGCTCAGCCCGCCCCCCAACCCCTTCTCTTCTCCTTCGGCAGGGTCAGGAACCGGGGAGAAGGGGAGTGGAACCTAGCGGGTGGCGTTGGGTACGGGTCGGGTCACCCGAAAAAAGGTCTCCAAGCTTTCTCGATCGCCGGTAAACCGCCAGTGCCAGGGCTCGTAGGCCACCCCTTGGGGATTGCCCGGCGGAAAGGACAACTCAAAACTGTAGCGGGGGGCGTTGCGTTCCAGCCAGCGGAATGCCGGGGTTTTGGCAAAATCGACGGAAAAGTGGGTGCTGGGGTTGTCGCCGTCCCCCAAATCGATGGCGTAGCCGGTATGGTGTTCGCTGTAACCCGCCGGCGCACTGGTGAGCGCACGCTCGGCTTTGGTTTGGTTCCGGTTCTCGGACATCTGGAAAACAGGGTTTCCTGTTCGGAGACGCTGCGAAATGCCGACAGCGGCACCAAATAAATTCCTTCCTGGGCGGCGGCGGCCACCATCTCTCGATAGCGAATCGCGGCCGGTCGCCGCAGTTTGAACGCATAACCGTCGCTGGCCCGCGCAATCACTTCGAGGGTGGCGATGGGCGCTTCGGCGTAGGCGTAATGCACCCGGTTGCCGATCTGAATCGCGGGCCGACCGATCGCCCCCGAAACATCGGTGGGCTCTACCGGAGGCGTGGCGGTCGGCAAAGATGGAGGGGCGGGAGCCCGGCCCGACTCGGGCAGACGTTGGCGGGCCAAGGACCAACCCAGCCAGCCCGCCGGGGCCAGAAAAGCCAAGATCGACAACCCATACACCCACAGAGGCAACACCTGGAGCGATCGCAAAATGGGAGAGGGCTTGGGTTTGGGGGCGCTCAAGCGCGGAGCGACGGGAATATCCTGCGGCACCGTCCTAGGGGTGGATGACTCGCCCTACTATAGCGGCTCTCCCGGATTTTGCAAGCGGTGCGGGCTACTCGGGGCGGTTGAGTTCCATGCCGTTGGTTTCGGCGTAACGGTTCATGAACCGCAAAAACGCTCCCACTCGTATTCCCCGGACATTTTGTAGACGGCGCGAATCCCCTTGGACTGACCGTTGGCAAACAGGGCGTTGACGTTGCGGGTCACCAACTCGCCTTCTTCGTCGATCATGAACATGCCGGTAATTTCGCTGGTGTTTTGGGCTTCTCCAGACAGGCAGTTGGGAGCTTCAAAAAAGAAGGTGGCGACGCTGCTGCTGCCGTCGTTGGCACGGGTGATTTTCACGTCGGTGGCTTCTTCGTTGATCCCGCGGGCCAGTTGAATTGCGGCGTTCATAGTTGGGTGGTTTGTAGAATTTTGATTTGATATCGAGGATTTTGGCGCCAGGGTTCAAACCGGCTGCCGAAAAACGCTAAAGTTTGCCCAGTATACCCTTTGCGTTGGGGCCCTCAGCTTGGCCATGGTTTCGATTTTGCTGCCCTGCGTGCAGGAGCTGCGCCACGGGTACTTGCCTCTGATTCTGCAAAACC
>JAAUUG010000304.1 GCA_012031195.1 Oscillatoriales cyanobacterium SM2_1_8 | reverse complement strand
CCCCTGGCTCGCCATCTGGTTGCGCTAGATTCTGTTGACCTTCAGGACTTACGCGACCTATAGCTGTTTGCATAGCGACGAGACAAAACAACTCGGGTCGCAGGGGCGAAGCCCCCGTATTGGTTCTATTAGACGTTCGTTGGGCAAGAAAAAACCGTGTCGGTTTTAATTAAAATGACTATAAATTTGGAAACTGTTGTAGCAAGGGAGTTTGAGGGCTTTGCCCTCAATTGGGGCGTAGCCCCACACCCCACTGAGAGTCAGGGTTTTGGATCACCTCTGCGTAAGTCCTGAACCTTGTTGGCAAAATGTTTGCAAAATCCGGAGAGGCATGGGTTGGCGCAAAAGCGTGGATCCACCTCTCCGGTTCTTGAGCTTGCCAAAGGGTCGCTTTACGGCGCCGTAGCCGCCACCACCAACAGGCGATCGGGTTGAATCAGCTCTTGGGCGACCCGATTCACATCCGCCAAGGTCACCGCCTGCAATCGGTCGGGGAGTCGGTAGAAGTGTCCGGGGGCAAAACCGTAGAACGAATCCGCCAAAAAGCCTTCGGCAAAATCTTCCGGATCGGCCAAGCCCACCGGAAATTGATTGAGCAAAGTGCGCTTGGCGGCAGCCAGTTCGGCGGCGGTAATGCCTTGGCGCGACACCTCCCGTAACAGGGCCACCGTCGCATCGATCGCCCGTTCCACATCCTTGGGATTGGTCTGCAAATAAATGCCGAAGTGACCCGGCCCCGTGCCGGCCGTACTGAAGAAGCTGTACACCCCATAACTGAGCCCCTGGCGATCGCGAATTTCGGTGCCCAGTCGGCTGGAGAGGGTGTCGCCGCCCAAAACTTGGTTCAGCACCTGGGCCGCTTCAAACCGAGGATCGGTGCGGGCGATCGCCGGGCTGCCCAACATCACAATGGCTTGGGTTTTGCCGGTCAACAGCTTCCGAATTTTTTCCGATTGGGGACGGGTAGCCGGGGCGGAGTAGGTCAACGTTGGCTTGGGGCCCGTTGCCGACCAGTTGGCAAAAATTTCCGTCAACAGGGCTTTCACCGCCGCCGGCTCAAAATCCCCCACAATCGCCAAGCGCGTAGCGTCCGGACGGTAGTGCTGCCGGTAAAAAGCCAGCAAATCCTCCCGGGCAATGTTTTGCAAAGACGTGGGCGTAACCATCACGTGGTACGGGTGGCCCGCGGGGTACATCGCCGATTGGAACGCCCGGATGGCCACCCGGTTGGGACTATCCAACTCCGACTTGAGACCCACCAAGGCTTGGCTTTGGCTGCGACGAAACTCTTCTTCGGGGAAAATCGCCCCTTGGAGGGCCGCCCCCAACTGCTTCAACACCACGGGCAAATCTTGGGCCAAAGCCGCCCCGCCAAAACCGACCCCATCGCGACTGGGGCTGAATTGGAGGCTGGCGCCCCTCTCCTCCAACCGCCGGGCAAACTCCAAAGCCGTTTGCTCCCGGGTGCCGCTGGTGAGGTTGCGGGCCGTCAGTCCGGCCAGTCCGGCGCGGGCCTCCGTGTCGAAACCGGTTCCGGCTTGGACATCTCCGGTCAAGGTCACCGTCGGCGTGCTGCGATCGGTCAGCAGCCATACCTGCAAGCCGTTCCCCAAGGTAAAAGTCTCGGGTTGGCGCAACGGGGGCAAAGCACTGGGTTGAAAAGCACTGGCCGGCAAATACCGCTTTACTTCTTCCGGATCGACCGGGGTGCTGGGGGTATAGCTTTCGTGTTGGACGCTCTGCACATCCCCGCCCCCGGCCGCCGTGATTTCGCTGGGTTCAAAGTAGCCCAGTACCCGCCCTTCCGGCTGGAGGTATTGCCGCGCCACCCGTTGCACATCCGCCACCGTGACCCGGCGCAGGGCCGCCAGGTAGCGATCGCCCAACCGGTAGTCGCCGCCCACGGCCTGGTTGTAGCCCAATTGCTGAGCCTGGCTGTCGATGCTGCGGTTGCTGAGGATATATCCCGCTTCGATTTGCTGCCGCACCCGCGCCAATTCCACGGGATCAATGCCCTTTTCCTGAACAGACACCAATTCTTGATTCACCAAACCGGCCAATTCCGATAGGGAAACCCCTGGGGTGGGCGTGGCGCTCAGGTAGTACCAACCGGTGCCGATCGCGTTGTAGGTGTAGCCGCTAATTCGGGTTGCTTTTCCGGTTTGCACCAAACCCTGATAGAAGCGCGAGTTTTTCCCCCGACTGAGCACCCCATCCAACACATCCAAAGCCGCCACATCGTCGCCGACCACGGTGGGCAGGTTGACGTACACCATCTGCAAAAACGGTACGCTCCCCGGTTCCCGCAAAATCACCGGTTCGGTTTGCCCCCGGCCCGGCTGCTGCGGACTGGGCAACGGTGCCAACGGCGTGGTCGTCGCGGCGATCGCGCCAAAGGTTTTCTGGACTTTCGCCAACAAATCTGCGGTGTCAAAGTTGCCCACCACCACCAATGTGGCATTGTCGGGGCGGTAAAACCGTCGGTAGTAATCCCGTACCTTGGCGCCCGTGTACTGTTCCACATCCTGACGAAAGCCGATCACCGGCCAACCGTAGGCATTTTTGGGGTAAGCCGCCTTCATGATGGCTCGGTACAACCGGGTGCCCGGATTGTTGTTGCTGCCGTCCAGTTCCGACAACACCACGGTTTTTTCGCTGTCCAAATCCGAGTCCCGAATCGCAGCGTTGGCCAGACGATCGGCTTCCAATTGCAACAACGCTTCCACTTTGTCGCTGGCAGCAGTGCCCACATAGGCCGTCATGTCGTAGCTGGTGAAAGCATTGGATTCGCTGCCGAGGGCCGCAAACAGGCGTCCGAATTGGATGGGACGGCTTTCGGTACCCTTGAACAACATGTGTTCCAGTTGGTGGGAAATGCCCGTGATGCCCGGCATTTCGTTGCGCGATCCCACCCGATACCAAACTTGAACCGCCACCACCGGCGCCGTTTTCACCTCTTTGGTGAGCACCCGTAGACCGTTGGCCAAGCGGGTCTCGCGCACATCCCGCACCAAAGAACTTGCAGAAGAATTTGCAGAGAGGGGCGCGCTGTCTGTCCACCCCGGCAACGTCGGTAACACCACGATATTTCCTACCAAAACTGCGGTCAGCAACGCTGCCGTAAAGCGCATCCAAAATGCCATCATAGGCCTTCGCGTTGGTGTGTTTCTATTGTGCCCCATGCCCCAGCAAACCTCGGGCTTGATTAGAGCCTCTGGTTAGCGCTTTGGATTGGAGCTTTATATAGTCATTTTAGATGTGTTTGCGACAGTCTCGCCCTTACCCCCAATCCCTCTTCGAGGGAGGGAGAGGGGAGCAAACGCAGTCAGAACAACTGCAATTGTGCCACTCTTAACTAAAATGATGATACAGTCATTTTAATTGTGGTCATTTTAATTAAAACTGACACGTTTTTTCCTGCCCAACGAACGTCTAATGGAACCAATACGGGGCTTCGCCCTCGCGACCGAGTTGTTTTGTCTCGTCGCCATGACATAGCGAAAACAGACTATAAAACTTGCCACGGTTTTTCCTGCCCAACGAAAGTCTAAT
>JAAUUG010000303.1 GCA_012031195.1 Oscillatoriales cyanobacterium SM2_1_8 | reverse complement strand
ACGGCACCGATCCCCTTGGCTCCGATCGAGCTTCCTCTCCCTGAATTTCTCCCTTACCGATGGGCGGCAGGGCAGGGGAAGGCCGCAGATCGCTCCATTTGTCGGGGGCGTTCCAACTCAGGGGCCCCGTTGGGCCGCCGATAGCCCAAGCCAGCGTTTGGCACGGGTCATGCCCACATACAGCAACCGCAGCTCTTCGCTCTGTTTGAGTTGATTTTGCTGCTGCCAGGCGATCGCCGATTGGACAGCGGGTTCGGCGGCGGCCAGGGCTCGCCAGTGGGCGCGAACGGCTTCGGGCAAACTGTAATCTCCCAGGAATTTCTGGGGTTCGGGCACATAGGAGGTACCGGGGCACGTGCGTTCATGGACAAAGGGAATCCAGACCGCATCCCAATCCAAACCTTTGGCTTTGTGCAGGGTGGTCAGGGTAATGCGTCCGGTCCGCACATACCGTTCTTCGAGGGGTTCGGTTTCGTCGTCGAGGGCCAGCCCCCCATCCAACACCCCTTCTTCCAGAACGGCGGTCAGGGTCGTCAGGTCGTAGCGCCCTCGCAATTGGCGGTGGAGGGTTTGACCGAGTTTGTCGGTAGCGGCCAGTTCCCCGGGATCGTAGTCGAGGGTGAGGGCCACAAACGGCAGCAGGTAGGAGACCGGCAATTGCAGCCGTGCTTGCAACAAGCCCATGCACTTCTGGCGGGCGGGGGAGGCGATCGCCGGGTCGAGGGGGGTGGGATACAAGAAGGTTTCGGGGGAAGCCGCCCAAGCGTTGAGGTCGCCGGGGGGGATCAACTGCCGTTCCTTCAGCACTTCCAGCGCTTGCCGGAGGCGATCGGGGGAGTGGGGCCGCACCAAAAATTGCAACACCTTCAGCAATTCGGTGGGCACCTGCAATTGTCGCTCGCGGCTTTCGGCATCGTAGAGGTTCAGGGTTTTGGGCAAATGGGCGGCCAGGTACCGGGCTTGGTTGTGTTGGCGCACCAAAATGGCCGCGCTGAGGTCGGGATGCTCTTGGTACAGTTGCTGGAGGCGATCGCCCAGGGTCTGCACTTCGGCGGCGACGGTGGTCGGAAATGAATTTCCACGCCGGGGCCCAGGGCCGGGGGGTTGGCCGCCGGTTGGGGATCGGTTGGCGGCACCGGTTGAATTTGTTGCCAGCGAAACGGCGGCGTTGGTTGCCCATAGCTGGAAGTGTTGGCCCAGCGCACCAGGGCGTTGGCGGCGGCCATGATTTCCGGGCTGCTGCGGCCGGCCCGATCCAACACCACCAAGCGGCTTTGGGCCTCGCAGCGATCGCAAAAGTCCCGAAAAAACCGGGGATCGGCGGCCGTAAAGGTCGCGTTGATGGCTTGATTGGGGTCGCCGACCCGTACCAAATTCCGCGTCCCGTCCGCTTCGGTGGACAAAATGTCCAACAGCCGCGATTGCAACGGCGACGAGTCCTGGGCTTCGTCTTCAAATACGGCAAAGGTCTGGGCCTGCCAGGTGACCCGGGCCGCCGGATCGGCCAACACCCGCAGGGCGCCAAGGGTCATGTCGTCGTAGTCGAGGGCGCCGGCTTCCTGCTGCAACCTGGCATAACGCCCATAGAGCTGGCTGGCTATTTCCAGGAGCGGGTTCCCGCTGTGTGCCAAATCGGCCGCCGTTAATCCCGTGCTTTTGATGCCCATGAGGGCTTCGCGGGCGATCGCCGGCAACACTTCGCTGCGCAAAACCGTTTCCCGGCGCAACCGCTCGGTGTCTTCGCCGTCAAACCCCCGGCCGCTCACCAAATCTTGCCAAAGCCGGGGATAATCGGCAATCCACTGGGTGACGGCTTGGTTCAGGGCCCGTTTCTTTTGGGCTTCCGTCCAGAGCAACGGTTCGCCTTCGGCCCAGTCCGAAAGGGTGGGATGGGAACGGGCAATGGCCAACCCCAAGCCGTGCAGGGTGGTGACGCTAAAACCGCCCATGGGCAACCGGGCTTCCCGCAGGTGGGAGACAATTTTGCGCCGCAGGTTGGCCACCGCCGTCCGCGTAAACGTCACCAACACCAACTGCCGCTGCCGTGACAAACCGTTGCGGGCGATCGCGATCGCCGCCGCCGTCGCCATGCCCGTCGATTTGCCGGCCCCCGGTACGGCCGACACCGCCAGTTCTCCCCCCTGCCAATCCGCAAGGGCCTGCTGGCCTGCCCGCAACTGCCCCCGCCAATGGGCAATCCAATCGGTTTGGTACAAAGTCTGCATGGTGCGTCCCTACGGCAACGTGCACGCGGGCTGCAACGGCAACGCCACGTAGAAAGTGCTGCCCTGACCCAACGTGCTTTCCACCCAAATGCGTCCCACGTGAATTTCCACAATTTTGCGGCAAATGGCCAAGCCTAAACCGGTTCCCCCCCGCCGCCGCGAATCGGTGGCATCCACCTGCTGAAATTTGCCAAAAATAACCTCCAGCTTGTCGGGGGGAATCCCCCGCCCCCGATCGCCAATCTGAAACACCGCCTCGGTGGCCGTCTGCCGCACCGAAGCCGTCACTTTGCTGCCCGGTTCCGAAAATTTGACCGCGTTGCTGAGCAAGTTGGTCAACGTCTGCACAATTCGATCGCCGTCGGCCCAAATGGATACCGCCACCGGAAACACCAGTAAATTTACCCCCGCTTCCACCGCCAACGGATAGATGATATCCACCGCCTGCGACAGCAATTTGCCGGCATCGCACCAGGTTTTTTCGATGGAAATTTTATCCAATTCCAGGCGTTCGATGTCCAAAATGTCGTTGACCAGCCGCACCAACCGCTCCACCTCCGTCGAAGCGATCGCCAACATTCTTTGGGCCCGATCCGGGCGATCGGCCAACAACCCCGAAGCCAACAACCCCAGGGAACCCCGAATCGAGGTGAGGGAGTACGCAATTCGTGGCTGACAATCGAGATAAATTCCCCCTTGAGCCGCTCCACCCGCTGGCGATCGCTGATGTCTTCGACAATGCGCAACACCCGGTACACCTTTCCCGTTTCGTCCGGCACCCCAAACCAGCGATCGCGCACCCATTTTTCCGGCACCACCCGATATTCCAACGTCACCGGATAGGCCGGCTCCCGCAACTGCTGGGCCACCCGGGCGCGATCGTCGGGATGCACCGTCGTCACCCAACTGTGGATTTCCGCCAAGAGCTGCTCTCGCCCAATCCCCCACAGGGTCTCGCTATGGGGACTGAGGTACAACCACCGCTGGGTCTCCACATCCCACAGCCCAAAGACCCCCTCCAAACGGTGGATCAACTCGTAAAATTGCTGCTGCCAACGCCAACCATCGCGCCGAGCCAAACGCACGGCCGAACGCAGGCGATCGCCCTCCTGTTCCCATTGCCGACGTTGCGCTTGGAGGTACAGCTCGGCATAGGCGCGCACCGCCGGTCGGAGTTTTTGGTATAAAATTTCGGCTAGGGACGACCCCACCGGTTCCCCCGCCCCCCCCCTTGGCCAACCCTGGCAAATCAGCTGGCAAATCCCTAGATGAATCCCTGGGCAAATCAGGAAACGGGGTCAGGGTTAAGCGGGCGATCGCCTCCAACCATG
>JAAUUG010000302.1 GCA_012031195.1 Oscillatoriales cyanobacterium SM2_1_8 | reverse complement strand
GCAGTGTGTTTTGAACCTGCCGCAGTATCGTTTTGAACCTACCGGAGTGCATTTTTAGCCCACCGGAGTGCGTTTTCAACCCACTGGAGTAGGTTTTTAGCCTACCGCAGTGCGTTTTTAGTCCACCGAACTCACTTGGCTTCACACCATGGCCAAAACGTTCGCCTCTTCTTCGTGGGAGAGCGTCCGCCCCTCGTCGGCAAAACCTTCCATTTCGTGGAAATTGAGGTATCGGTACAGTTCCCCGGCCAGCGGGTTCACCTTGGCGGCCATCACCTCTCGGTATTCGGCCACCGTGGGGATGTGCCCCAACAACGCACACACCGCCGCCAACTCCGCCGAACCGAGGTACACCCGTGCGTCCTTGCCCATGCGGTTGTTGAAATTGCGGGTCGAAGTTGAGAACACCGTGGCCCCATCGGCCACCCGCGCTTGGTTCCCCATGCACAGGGAGCATCCCGGCACTTCGGTGCGGGCCCCGGCGGCCCCAAACAGGCTGTAGACCCCTTCGGCTTTGAGCTGGGTTTCGTCCATACGGGTGGGGGGCACCACCCACAACCGGGTTTTGACTTGCCCGGCCCCTTCCAACACCTTGGCCGCTGCCCGATAGTGACCAATGTTGGTCATGCAGGAACCGATAAACACCTCGTCAATGCGATCGCCTGCCACTTCCGAGAGGGTTTTGATGTTGTCGGGATCGTTGGGAGCGGCCACCAAAGGCTCGGTGATGGTGCTGAGATCCACTTCCAGCACTTCGGCGTATTCGGCGTTGGGGTCGGCCGCCATCAGGTGCGGGTCGGCCAACCAGGCTTCCATTTTGGCGATGCGTCGGGCCAAGGTTCGCCCATCTTGATAGCCACGGGCAATCAAGTTGCGCAACAGCACCACGTTGGATTGCAGGTATTCGCGCACCGTCTCCGTGCCAAGCTGAATGGTGCAACCCGCGCAGGAGCGTTCGGCAGTGGCGTCGGTGAGTTCAAAGGCCTGCTCGACTTTGAGATCCGGCAGCCCTTCCATTTCCATGATGCGACCGGCAAACACGTTCTTTTTGTTTTCTTTGGCGACCGTCAGCAGGCCTTTTTGAATGGCCACGTAGGGAATGGCGTTCACAATGTCCCGGAGGGTAATGCCCGGTTGCAACGTGCCGGTAAACTTGACCAACACCGATTCCGGAACCGTGAGGGGCATCACCCCCAACGCCGCCGCAAAGGCCACCAACCCCGAACCGGCCGGAAACGAAATGCCGATGGGGAAGCGTGTATGGGAATCGCCGCCGGTGCCCACGGTATCCGGCAACAACATCCGGTTCAACCAGGAGTGAATGATGCCGTCGCCGACCCGCAGGGCCACTCCCCCCCGCGTCGCGAAAAAGTCAGGCAATTCTTTGTGGGTTTTCACATCCGCCGGTTTGGGGTAGGCCGCCGTGTGGCAAAAACTCTGCATCACCAGATCGGCGCTGAATCCCAAACAGGCCAGCTCCTGCAATTCATCGCGGGTCATGGGCCCCGTGGTGTCTTGAGAACCCACGGTGGTCATGATGGGTTCGCAGGCGGTGCCGGGCCGCACGCCGGTTACGCCGCAGGCTTGACCGATCGTTTTTTGCGCCAACGTAAACCCTCCTCCGGTATCGACGGGCGCGGTGGGCCGCACGAACAAATCGGTGGGGGGCAGTCCCAAGGCTTGCCGGGTGCGATCCGTGAGCGATCGCCCAATGATCAATTGAATGCGTCCCCCCGCCCGCACTTCATCGGCCAAAGTGTTGGGGGTCAGTTCAAAGCGCGAAATCACCTCCCCCCGATCGTTCTGAATTTCGCCGGCTTCGGGGTAGATGTGAATCACATCGCCGGTTTGCAGCGCCGTGACATCGCACACCAGGGGCAACGCCCCCGCATCTTGGGCCGTATTGAAGAAGATGGGGGCCAGGGTGCCGCCCAAAATCACGCCGCCCGCTCGTTTGTTGGGAATGCCCGGCAAGTCTTGGCCAATGTGCCACAACAGCGAATTGATGGCCGATTTGCGGGAAGACCCCGTACCCACCACATCCCCCACGTAGGCAAGGGGATGGCCCAGCCGTTTGAGTTCGGCGATTTGGGCGATCGCCCCCGGCATCCGGGTTTCCAACATGGCCAGGGCGTGGAGGGGAATGTCGGGGCGGGTGGCCGCATGGGGAGCCGGCGACAGATCGTCGGTGTTGGTTTCCCCGGGCACCTTAAACACCGTGGCCGTGAGTTTTGGGGCCAGGGGGGGGGCGATCGCGAAACCAGGTGCCTTCCGCCCAGGCCTGCACCACGGTTTGAGCATGGGGTTGCGTTGCCGCCCGTTTCAAAACCGCATCGAGGGCATCAAACACCAACAGCGTGGAACTCAAGGATTGGGCGGCCACCGCCCCCAACGTTGGGTGAGCCAACAAGTCCACCAAACTTTGCACGTTGTAGCCGCCCACCATCATTCCCAGCCACTGCACTGCTTCTATGGGCGAAACGGCCGGCGATGTGAGTTCGCCTTGGGCGATCGCCGTGAGAAACCCCGCTTTGATGTAGGCGGCGGGATCGACCCCCGGGGAAACCCGTTCCCGCAACAGGTGCCGCAAAAATTCGGACTCCGCGGCCGGTGGGTTTTGCAGCAAATCGCAAACGGCAGAGGTTTGGGCGGCGGATAGCGGCAAAGGGGGAATGCCCAAAGCTGCCCGTTCGGCGACATGGCTACGGTACGCTTCCAACATGACACGCGCTTCTGTATAGACTGCGTTCCATCCTAGCGCCCCTTGGCGATCGCCTCGGTTCCTGGAGAACGGTTGGGGATGGGATGGCGCTGCTGCCGAACTGCTAAAATGCAAAGAAATTTGAACAAAAAGCCCATGGGAGTTTTTGAGTTTTTTCAACGGAGTGCCGGCAAATGGCGATCGCTGCGAACCACCCATCACTTGGCCTTTCGTCGCAGTGAGTCGGGGGGCACCGAAATTCAGATTCGGGCTTTGATGGCCGACGATCCCCAAATTTTGGATTTGTGCCGCCTGCACCAAGTGGATCCGGCGACGGCGGTGGGGGGCGCCTACGTCACCTGGGAGGGAGGCATGGCTTGGGATCGGGAAGGGGAACAGCATCAGGGGGAAACGGTGTTTGCGTTGGTGCCCGATGCCGACGATCCCGGCCAAGGGACACTCCTGCGCAGCTTGGGCTATGCCGAAATTACGCCGGCGGTGGGCCGCTATCGCTTGGCCGGCGATCGCCTCGAATTGGCCACCCCCTATCAGTCGATGAAGGCGATCGAACAGTTTTGGTTTGTGAACCCCAACCTGCGGTTGCGTTCCAGCACGGTCGAATGGATGGGCGGCATCAACACCGCTTCTTTTTGCACCGAATGCCGGATTGAAGATGCGGACGGCCAACCGGTCACGGCGATCGTCGAGCCCGCCGCGGCCCAAACCTTGGCCACTTTTCTAGCTGCCTAAACTTGGCCCCCATGTCCCCCTCGGCGGATGGGGATCTGCGGTGCTTGGGCTCTTTGTGGCCAGGACTTACGCGACCTAATTTGGAAACTGTTGTAACAAGGGAGTTTGAGGGCAAAGCCCTCAAGTGGCGTAGC
>JAAUUG010000301.1 GCA_012031195.1 Oscillatoriales cyanobacterium SM2_1_8 | reverse complement strand
CCGTGCGGGTGTAGTGGCCGTGAGGGTCCAGCGATTCGCCTTTTGGCCAAACAGCCAGTAAGCGGTCTGGGTCAAATCCCGCTGGCCGCGACGATGGGTCAACACCGTGGCAAACAACTGGGCCGGCGGCTCGGCACTGGGGGCCGTCGGCAACGGTTCCGTTTCGGTCGGCGACAGGGCGATCGCCAATTGGGGCAAGCGGTTTTGGGCGTAGGCGCGGTTGAGGTAGGGCACCAGCTCCGCCGTCAGCCAGGCCGAAAGGTTGGGCAAATTCGGGGGGCAAGCCGCCAACGGGAAACCCCACCCCAAAAAGATCGCACCTATTCCTGCCCAGGGTTTCATCCCATTGCCGCTTTGAGGGCGTCCACCCGATCCAAGCGTTCCCAGGGCAAATCCAAATCGGTGCGCCCGAAGTGACCGTAGGCCGCCACATCCTGGTAAAACCGGCCCTGGCGTTCCCCCGGCAACGTCCGCAGCCCAAAATCCCGAACAATCGCCGCCGGGCGGAAATCAAAATTATCTTTGATCAAGTGCAAAATCTGGTCATCGGGAATTTGCCCCGTGCCGAAGGTTTCCACCGTAATGCTGGTGGGTCGGGCCACACCAATGGCATAGCTGATCTGCAACTCACATTTGCGGGCCACGCCGGCCGCCACCAAATTTTTGGCCGCATAGCGGCAGGCATAGGCCGCCGAGCGATCGACCTTGGTGGGGTCTTTCCCCGAAAACGCCCCGCCGCCGTGGCGAGCATAGCCGCCGTAGGTATCGACAATGATTTTCCGTCCCGTCAGCCCCGAATCCCCTTGGGGTCCTCCCACCACAAACTTGCCCGTTGGGTTCACCAAGTAACGGGTGTTGGCATCGGGCGCCACCGTCGCCCCCGCAAATACCGGCAGCACCACCTGGCTCCACACATCCCGGGCAATGCGATCGCGCACCGCCGTCTCCTCGGTAATGCCATCGATCGCGGCATCGTGTTGGGTCGAAACCAAAATGGTATCGATGCCAACCGGTCGCCCTTCCTCGTAGCGCACCGTCACTTGGGTTTTGCCGTCGGGGCGCAGGTAGGGCAACGTTCCATCTTTCCGCACCGCCGTCAGTTGCCGGGCCACGCGGTGGGCCAAAGCGATCGGCATCGGCATGTATTCCGGCGTTTCGTCGCAGGCAAAGCCAAACATGATGCCCTGATCGCCAGCCCCGATCGCATCCAGGGCGGCATCCTGGGTTTGCGCTTCCCGCAATTCCAAAGCCTGGTTCACCCCTTGGGCAATGTCCGGCGACTGGCGATCCAACGACACCAACACCGCGCAACTGTTGGCCGAAAACCCATTGTCGGCATCGGTGTAGCCAATTTCGGCGATTTTGCTGCGGACAATCTCCGTGTAATCAATCGTGGCCGTGGTCGTGATCTCCCCCACCAACAACACCAACCCCGTATTGACCACCGTTTCCGCCGCCACCCGCGAAGCCGGATCCGCCGTCAACAACGCATCCAAAATGGCATCGGAAATGCGATCGCAGATTTTGTCGGGGTGCCCTTCCGTTACCGACTCGGAAGTGAAAAGAAAACGTCCGGCCAAGGTGCCCTCCTGCTACCAACAACAAACTAGAGCCATCATAGGCGATCGCCGGCCCCGCTCGATCGTCCCCAGACTTAAGGCAGCATTTGCATTCGGCCAAGGTTTTGTGCAATAATGAAACCTTGCGCTTTCCCACAAAAACCATGGCCAAGAACAAAGGCGTTCGCATCATCATTACGCTAGAGTGTACCGAATGCCGGAGCAACCCCGACAAGCGATCGCCCGGGGTATCGCGGTACACGACCATGAAGAACCGTCGCAACACCACCGGTCGGATGGAGCTGAAAAAGCACTGCCCCCATTGCAACAAGCACACGGTTCACAAAGAAATCAAATAGCCTGGCTTTTGTTCAGTCCTTGTGCAAGCTTTTGTGTACGAGCTTTTGCGTACAGACCTTTGTACAAAAAGCTTGTTCTGGAGCGTTCCCTCCAGGATGATTTTCATTTTTCCTGCTATCCATTTTCACCTTAAATTGCCAAACCACCCATGAGTTTCTATCGTAAGCGGCTGTCCCCCATCAAACCGACCGATCCCATTGACTACAAAGATGTAGACCTGCTGCGGGAGTACATCACCGAGCGGGGCAAAATTTTGCCGCGACGCATCACCGGCTTGACGGCCAAACAACAACGGGCTTTGACCCGCGCGATCAAACAGGCCCGGATCCTGGCATTGCTGCCGTTCTTGAACCGGGAAGGTTAGTAGGCTTTTGAATTTTTGTCCTATCCCCCTTTTCCGGCGTTTTTCGGTGTGGGAGAGGGGTCAGGGTGGGGAATTTAGGATGAATTTGCGGCCACTCCGGGGTCAACTGGGTTGCCTTAAAATGGAGGGTGTTCAACCCACATCCAAGGCAAGCGGAAGCCATGCAAGAGGAAGTTGTTTTTGAGGGAAGGCCCCACGTTGGCGATTTGATCCTGTCCCTCGTGTTGAGTACCTTTGTGATTACGTTGCCCATCACCATCGGTTCGGTGGTGCGTTTTTTTGGGTTCGATACCGAATTACCGATCGCCGCATCAGCATCACCGGGGGCTGGTTCGGCCGCAATCGCAGCGACGTGATCTATGGAGAAATCACCAAAGCGGTGATTGTGCCGCGGGGGTGGGGGGCTTGGGGCGATATGGTGTTGACGTTGCGCGACGGCTCGCGGCTGGAGCTGCGGGCGTTGCCGCGCTTTCGGGAATTGTACGACTACATTGAAGCCAAACTGCCGTTGGCAGCCCGTCAGGCAAGCGGCGCTTTGGGCAGCAACCTGGGTCAAAAAGCCTAGATTTCCCCGGCACCCGGTTGGCGCAAAACCCCCAGGCAACGCCTTGGCTGCGAACGCCTTCACAGAGATCGTAGCTTGCGCGCTCCACGGTAGGCAAGCGGCGGTGGGTGCCCAAAATACCTCAAACCTTGGCCCCTCACCAGCCGGCAGGCGTTTGGGGCGCGACCGATGGTGGGGTACCATAAAAGGCAAGCCTATCTAAAAAAGAGCCATGAATCCTCCCCTCTGGATATTGCTGGGACTGGGGCTTTGGGTGGCCGCTGGGGTTTCTTTTTGGATTTATCGCCGCGATCGCCAGCAACTCGCCCAAATTCAAGGCACGGAAACCGAGACCATTGCCCGTTTGAGCGAGCAGGTCGCAAAGCTGACGGGAGCCAACCGCCAACGATTTCGGAAAAAAGTCGAGGTCAAAGGCATCGCCGAGACCCCTTCCCCCCTGACCGCCCCCGTGTCCCAACAGGCCTGCATTTCCTACACCGCCAGCATTACCGAACACTACGAGGAAACCACCACCGACAGCGAAGGCCAGGTTTCAACGCAAACCAGCACCAAGGTGATCTGGGAAGACAAAGCCCGCATCGGGTTTCAACTCAACGATCGCACCGGGAGCGCCACGGTGATGCCGGGAGGGGCCACCCTCGAAGAAAGCAGCACGGTCAACCGCTACGAGGTGTTTGGCGCCTCCCTCAATCCAAGTCCGGGCTATCCTCAAACCTCGGTTACCCACCCACCCCAGTTA
>JAAUUG010000300.1 GCA_012031195.1 Oscillatoriales cyanobacterium SM2_1_8 | reverse complement strand
CCTCACCCCCAGCCCCTCTCCCAGGGAGGGAGACGGGAGTAAAGGCAATCAAAACAATCGTAGTCGCGCCATTTTTAATTAAATTGACTATAAGTTCGTCGGTGAGAATTTGCCAGCCAAGATTTCTGATTTTCCCCCGCCCCCAAGCCGGGCCAAGCCAAACCCACGTTGTAGCGGGTATGCTGAGGAACAGACGTGGAACCCCAACGATGTATTCAAAGCGATCTGGTTGGATTGCCGGTTGGTTGTTGGGCGTGGCTGTCGCCAATAGCCACCCCCCTGCGATCGCCGCGCCCGCTTCCTGTGAACCTTACCTCACCAAGGCGGCCGAGGTTTTGCAGCAAGCAGAATTGGCGGTAGCCACCCGCCGGCAAGAAGAAACCCAAGCCGCGGCCAAGGCCCAACGGTTTACCGCCCTGTGGCAAGAAGGCGCACTGTCGCGGCGGCAAGCGGAACAGGCCCAAGCGCAAAATGCAACCGCCACCCAAAACCTGGAACGGGCGATCGCCGCGGCCCAACAGGCCCGCAGCCAGTGGCAAGAACTGCAATCCCTTACCGACTGCGCCCAATACCAACCCGCCAAGGTCATCGAAAGCCGCGTGCAAACCAAAAAAATAGCGGGGCTGGGCTACGCCCAAAAACCCGCGCTATCGAGGAATTATCCGAGACATAACTTGATGCTACGGTTTCGATGGTCGGCCAACATCCGCAATTTGGCGGATTAGTAAGCGTCCTGCAGCTCGTAAAAGTCCGGTGTGATGTAGTCCTTGCGCATGGGGTAACCCACCCAATCTTCCGGCATCAAAATCCGTTTCAGGTTTGGGTGCCCCTCGTAGACGATGCCGTACATGTCAAAGGTTTCGCGTTCTTGCCAATCCGCCGTCGGCCAAATCCAGTACACCGAAGGACATCGCGGATCGTGACGGGGCAAAAACACCTTGATGCGCAATTCTTCCGGGCGCTCGGCGTGGTCGGTCAACCTCGCAAAGTGGTACATGCTCACCAAGTCGGCACCTGGCCCGTCATCGTACCCGCACTGACACATCAAATAGTTAAACCCGTAGGCATACAGCGCCGCTGCCAAGGGCAAGAGGTTCTCCCGAGCCACTTTGACCATCGGTACTCCCAGGTGGTCTTCCCCTAGCACCTCCGGCGCAAATCCCTGCTCCTGCAACCAGGCGATCGCCGGCTTGACCGGGCTTTCCGCCAAAGCTCCCGTCTCTTCCGTCACCTTTTAGTTCTCCCGTGCGATCGTTTCCTTCTGGGCTTCCAATTGCAGCGATGGCAACGGAATTCCGGCTTCCACCAAAGCCTTGGGCGGGGCAATCCGGGTTGGCAACTCCAGGTACCGACCGTCCAAAATCGGGGCCACCGGCTTCAGGCTGTGCTTCACCGTGTGGAAACGGTGGGTGGGCTGCATCGCCGCCCGCTGCTGAAAACCTTCGGCGGCAATTTTCTTCCGCAGTTTGATGATGGCATCCATCACCGCCTCGGGACGGGGGGGACACCCCGGAATGTAAACATCCACCGGAATCAGCTTGTCTACCCCCCGCACCGTCGTGTAGGAATCGGTGCTAAACATCCCCCCCGTAATGGTGCAAGCCCCCATCGCAATCACGTATTTGGGCTCCGCCATTTGCTCGTACAGGCGCACCAAAGCCGGGGCCATTTTCATGGTGACGGTGCCCGCCGTGATGATCAAGTCCGCTTGCCGTGGCGTAGAACGCGGAATCAACCCAAAGCGATCGAAGTCAAAGCGCGAACCAATCATCGCCGCCACTTCGATAAAACAACAACTGGTGCCGTACAACAACGGCCACAAGCTCGACATCCGGGCCCAATTGTACAAATCGTTGAGGGTCGTTAATACCACGTTGTTCGAGAGATCGGCCGTCACGCCCGGGGTTTCAATGGGGTTGAGCAGCCGCTCCTTTTGCTCATCCAGGCTAAAGTCCAGCTTTACCTGTTCAGGGTTCAAGACCATTCCAAGGCTCCTTTGCGCCACGCATACACCAAGCCCAACACCAAAATGAAGACGAAAACAATGGCTTCCACAAAGGCGAATACCCCCAATCGGTTGAAGGCAACCGCCCAAGGGTACAAAATACGGTCTCCACATCGAAAATGACGAAGACCAGCGCAAACATGTAATAACGAATGTTGAACTGAATCCAAGCGTTGCCCTTGGGTTCGCACCCCGACTCGTAGGACAAACGCCCTGCGGGGGTCGAAGCCGGTGCCGAAATCCCCCCGGAGATCAACAGGGCCGAGACCGGCACCAAAAGGCACAACAGGGTAAATACCAGAAAGTAACCGTAGCCGCTAAGAACCATGACCTCCCCGCAAAATGGCTACCCTGATTATACGTGCCCCGCCCCCCCTCCCCACGTTTGAACATTTGTTACGGGGGCGAAAATTTTTGCAACGTTTCGCTAGATTGATCCAAATGAATAAGTTCTCGACAGCGCTTCGGGAAGATTTTTAGATTTTTTCAAAAAGATTTTGGAGGATTTATGACGGCGATGAATCCAGCGGTAAACACGGCGGCAAGCGCTGTGAATGGGGATACGTCCGATCTGGCGGCGATCGAGGCCACGCCCGCAACGGGGGAAACCAACGGGGGGTTGGCGCTGAAGCTACGGGAAGGTACGGCCAAATCCCATTCGATGGCGGAAAGCACCGCCTTTATTACCGGCTTTTTGAAGGGCATTGTGGACAAGGAGTCCTACCGTAAATTGGTCGCCAATTTTTACTTTGTTTACACTGCGTTGGAAGCGGCGTTGACCCATCACCAAACCCATCCGGCGTTGCAGGGGTTGTATTTCCCGGAATTGTGGCGGCAGGGCAGCCTGGAAACCGATTTGGCTTACTACTACGGGGCGGATTGGCGATCGAAGGTGCAGCCGTCGCCGGCTTGCCAAGCCTATGTCCACCGGATCGAAGAAATCTCTGCCCAGCAACCGGAATTGTTGGTGGCGCACGCCTACACGCGCTACATGGGGGATTTGTCGGGGGGGCAAATCCTGAAGAAAATTGCCAAGCAGGCGATGGGGTTGCACGATGGCGGCACGGCTTTCTACGAGTTTGAAACCATTCGCAACCATGGCGAGTTTAAGAAGCGCTACCGGCAGGCTTTGGATACGGTGCCCGTGGATGCGGCTGTGTCCGAAGCCATTGTGACCGAAGCCAACCACTCGTTTCACTTGAACATGAAGCTGTTCCACGAGTTGGAAGGGAATTGGCTGGTGACCCTGGGCAAAATGACTTGGAATGCGATCGCCGGTCGTTTCCAACCCTCGGCCTCCTAACAACCTTTTGCGTGCGCTCTCCCGGCGGGAGCCCCCTCGCGGATTGGCCAAGGGTTTGCCCAGCATGGCGGGAGTCCGACGATGGGGATTTTGCCGAAAGTCTTGCCCAGTCTGGGTTGTTTACAGCTGTAAATAACTTGATTGGGACGGGGTGCAGGGGTGAAACCCCTGGCTGGGGGCTTCGGCGTGAGCACTCAGCCGAACGGCGCAGCCCCCAAACCCCTTTTCCCTTCGATGTCCGAACCCATCCGAATATATAGTCGTTTCAAATGTGTTTGCGACAATCTTGCC
>JAAUUG010000299.1 GCA_012031195.1 Oscillatoriales cyanobacterium SM2_1_8 | reverse complement strand
AGCCCAGTTCCCCCTTTTCTTGGATCAGGGCATCGGTGGCGATCACCGCCGGGCCCCCCGCATTGGTGACCACCAACAGACCGCTTGCCTGGGCAACTTGGGCTCCTTCGACAACACCTCGGCCATGTCGAACAAATCGGAAATGTTGTCCACCCGCAACACTCCGCACCGCCGAAAGGCCGCGTTCAACACCTCGTCGCTGCCCGCCAGGGCCCCCGTGTGGGAAGTGGCCGCCTGGGCCGCTGCCTCCGTGCGCCCGGCCTTCAGCACGATGATCGGTTTGGTGCGCGCCACCTCCCGGGCCGCCGACAGGAACGAGCGGGCATCGCCGATGGACTCCATGTACATCACAATGCTTTTGGTGTGGGGATCGTCGCCGAGGTAATAAATCCAGTCGCTCCAGTTCACGTCCACCATCGACCCCATGGAGACAAAGGCGCTGAACCCGATGTTTTCCTGCAAGCTCCAATCCAAAATGGAGGTGCACAGGGCCCCGCTCTGGGACAAAAAACCGACGCTGCCCGGCCGGCGATCGTGCTGGCAAAGGTGGCGTTGAGCCCCAACCCCGGATTCATCACCCCCAGGCAATTGGGGCCCACGATGCGCATTTGCCCGGCCCTGGCCAAAATTTCCTGTTCCAAAGCCAAACCCGTCGGCCCCACCTCCCGAAACCCGGCGGAGATCACGATCGCCCCCTTTACCCCCGCCGCCGCACACTCGGCAATCGCCGCCGGTACCGTTGCCGCTGGAATCACCAACACCGCCAAATCCACCGGATCGGGCACCGCCTGGATGCTGGGGTAGGCTTTGATGCCCAAGACGCTCCCCCGTTTGGGGTTGATCGGAAACACGGTGCCGCCAAAGGGGGTGCTCATCAAATTCCACAGCAGGGTACGGCCCACGCTGCCCGGCCGCTCCGTCGCCCCAATCACCGCCACGTTCCGCGGCCGGAAAATCGCCTCCAATGGATACCGCCGGGGCGATCGCCAGAGATCGGATACGCCCTCGGCCAGGGTGGCGGTTGCTAAGTTCATGGTGCCTCCTTCGGTTCTGCTAACGGTCGCGGTACAGCTAGACACTGGGCTTTGTTAAGAATGCAAGGTGACCCCGAAGAGGATCGCCCTTGACCCCTGGGGGATGAAAAGTGACCCTGGGAAGGATCGTTCTTGATCCCTGAGGGATGAAAAGTGACCTTGGGGGCGATCGCCCTTGACCCCTGAGGGATGAAACTTGACCCTGGGAAGGATTGTTCTTGATCCCTTGGGGGATGAAAAATGACCCTGGGAAAATCAGGTCGTCACCAAGGACGAAGGGTCTTGATGGGGGTCTTGATGGTAGAGGGCGCTGCCGACGCGGCAGCCTTGGTAGGAAAGCACGTACAACTCCTTCAAGTCCCGGATCAGCGGGTAGCGGGGATTGGCCCCCGTGCACTGGTCATCAAACGCCTGTTCCGCCATTTGCTCCACCTGTTCGTAAAACTCCCGCTCCTGGTCGGGCAACACCTCTTTCACGGACAGCGGAATGTCCACCGCCTGTTTCAGGTTTTCCACCGCCGCGATCAGCCGTTCCACCTTCTCGTCGTCGGTTTGGCCGCCCAAGTGCAAGAAATCGGCAATTTCGGCATAGCGTTGTTTGGCGTGGGGGTGGGTGTACTGCGGAAAAATCGCCTGCTTGAACGGCGCATCGGTGGCGTTGTAGCGAATCACATGGGAAATCATCAACGCATTCGCCAACCCGTGGGGCACATGGAAGGTCGAGCCCAACTTGTGGGCCAACGAATGGCAAATTCCCAGAAAAGCATTGGCAAAAGCCATCCCGGCGATCGTCGCCGCGTAGTGCACCTTCTCCCGGGCGATCGGGTCTTTGGCACCTTGGCTATAGGCTGCGGGCAAATGGGCAAACAGCAACTGAATTGCTTCCCGGGCCAGCCCCTCGGTAAATTCCGTCGCCAACACCGACACATAGGCCTCCAGGGCATGGGTGAGGGCATCAATCCCGCCGTAGGCCGTGAGCTTCTTCGGCATGTGCATCACCAATTCCGGATCGACGATCGCCATGGTGGGGGTCAGGGCATAATCCGCCAGGGGATATTTGATGCCGGTTTTATCGTCCGTCACCACCGCAAACGGCGTCACCTCCGAGCCCGTGCCCGAGGTGGTGGGCACCGCCACCAAAATCGCCTTTTGACCCAACACCGGCAGCCCGTACACCCGTTTACGAATGTCCATAAACCGCATGGCGATCCCGGAAAATTCCACCTCCGGATGCTCATACATCAGCCACATCACCTTGGCCGCATCCATCGGCGAGCCGCCGCCAAAGGCCAAAATCACATCCGGCTGAAAACTGCGGCACCGCGCCAAACCCTTTTCCACCGTCGCCAACGTCGGATCGGGTTCCACCTCGTAAAACGTCTGGTAGGCGATCCCCAGTTCCTCCAACACCGTTTCTACTTCCTTCAGCAGTCCCATATCAAACAACGGCTTGTCCGTCACCACCAAGGCCCGGTGCCGTCCCTTCAGTTCCTGCAACGCCACCGGCAAACACCCGTACTTGAAGTAAATTTTGGGGGGCACCCGAAACCACAACATGTTTTCCCGGCGCTCACTCACGGTTTTGAGGTTCAGCAAATGGTGAGGTGCCACGTTTTCGGATACCGAGTTGCCCCCCCAGGTGCCGCACCCCAGGGTGAGGGACGGATCCAGTTTGAAGTTGTACAAATCGCCGATCGCCCCTTGGGAGGAAGGGGTATTTAACAGCACCCGGCTGGCGGCGACGTGGTGTTCAAAGTAGCTCAGATCGTCCCGGTTGGAGGCATCCGTATACAGCACCGCCGTGTGGCCCTTCCCGCCAAAATTCACCAACTGGGCGGCCCGTTCCACCCCCGTCTGAAAGGTCGGCACCCGATACATAGCCAGCAGCGGCGACAATTTTTCGTAGGCCCACGGCTCCTCCGGGCCCACCGTTTCCACTTCACCAATCAACAATTTGGTGCCCTCCGGCACGGTCAAATCCCCCAGCCCGGCCAGGGTCGCCACCGATTGCCCCACGATCGCCGGGTTGAGCCGTCCCTCGTGCAAAATCACCCGGCCCATGCGCTCCACTTCCGCCGGGGTCAGAAAATAAGCGCCCCGTCGCGCAAACTCCTGCTTCACCGCTTCGTAGATGGGATCCGCCACAATCACCGATTGCTCGGAGGCGCAGATCGTGCCGTTGTCAAAGGTCTTGCTCAGCAAAATCGAACTCACCGCCATCGGAATGTCCGCACTGAGATCGATCAGCGCCGGGGTGTTGCCGGCCCCCACCCCCAACGAAGGGTGCCCCGAAGAATAGGCCGCCTTCACCATGCCGGGGCCCCCCGTCGCCAAAATCAGTTTGATGTCGGGGTGCTGCATCAAGGCTTGGGAAAGGGGCACCGTGGGTTCATCAATCCAACCAATAACGGGATCGGGCGCCCCCGCGGCCACCGCCGCCGCCAACACAATCCGCGCCGCTTCGATCGTGCAGGCTTTGGCCCGGGGTGGGGCGAAAACACAATGGCATTGCGGGTTTTCAGGGCCAACAACGCCTTGAAAATCGTGGTGGAAGTCGGGTTTGTGGTGGGCACAA
>JAAUUG010000298.1 GCA_012031195.1 Oscillatoriales cyanobacterium SM2_1_8 | reverse complement strand
ACGATCAACAGACCGAGAATCCAGGAGCTTGGGCGATCGTCCGGCTGTGAAAGCCAACATTGATTTCGGCACAACCCAATTTTGGTGGGTGTTGACCCAAACCAACTGCCCCGTGGCGATCGAAGCGGTCTTGGGGATTGGCCCAAATGTCGGTGGGGGGGGCTTCGCCAAAAAACTGGGGCGTAGCTGTCCAGGGTTTGCGCATACCAACGGCAAAACTTTTCCTGTTCGGCGGGGCCCCCCTGGGTCGGCTCATGGTGCCAAGGCGTTTGCAACACCTCTGGACAAAAATGCTCCCAATACGATCGCGTGTAGCTCAGGTGCAGGTGCCAGACCCAATCCACTGGCTCCGACGGGGTGACCGGATGGCCCGCCGCCACCGCCAAAAACGCAAACCTTTTGTACTCATCCAATGCCCTTTCGGCATAGGCCAACGACCAACGGTGCTCCCGGGCCAAACGCTGAACAAACGACAAATGGACGGCCGTCGGCTCGAAGGCAAAGGCTTGAATTCGTTGATAGAGGGCGGCTTGCTGCGGGTTCATGCCGGGAGCCCCCCTCAATGGGTTTGCACTGTGGTTCCTTCGGTGGCCAGGGTCAGGGGTTTGGCAATCGCCGCGATGTCGTGGGCTTGCCAGGCGGCCACGGCGGCGGTACCGATGGTTTCGAGTTTGGCGGTCGGCGCCAGCGCCAGGAGGGTGGGCCCCGCCCCGCTGATCACCAGACCGATCGCCCCGGCGGCGATCGCCGCTTCCCGAACCGCTTCCATGCCGGGGATCAGGCTTTGACGGTAGGGCTGATGGAGGCGATCGTGCAGGGCCGCCTGCAGCCATTCCAGGTTGCCGCCGGTGAGGGCTTGGGTCAGCAGCGCCAGGTGGGCCGCGTTGAACACCGCATCCTTGAGGGGGACTTGCTTGGGCAACGCCTGCCGCGCCTTGCTGGTGGACAATTCAAACTCGGGGATCAGGGCCACCACCCCCAATTTTTTCGGCCAGGCCAACCCGCAAATTTGCCAATCTTGCCCTTGCATCGCCACCAACTGGCAGCCCCCCAACAGCGCCGGCACCACGTTATCAGGGTGACCCTCCGCTTCGATCGCCAAGCGCAGAACCTCCGAGCGTTCCAGGGGCGAACCCGCCAGCAAATTGGCCCCCATCAACCCCCCCACGATCGCCGTCGCCGAACTGCCCAGCCCCCGGGACAGGGGCACCTGCATTTTGATGTCGAGGGCAATCACCGGTTTGGGGCGACCGATGCGATCGAACAATTTTTCCAGGCTTTGGTAAACCAGATTGGTCTTGTTCTTGGCAATTTTTTCGGAGCCGGGGCCCGAAGCCGTTACCCGCAATTCCTCGGCTTCGGCAAATTCAAAACGATTGTAGAGGGAAAGCGCCGCCCCCAAACAATCAAAGCCCGGGCCCAAATTCCCCGTGGTGGCGGGTACGGTGACGGTGTAGGCAGCCATCCAATCCCGAAAAACGCAATTCTTGCTACCTTAGCGTACATTCGCGACAATCGCTGTAACAAAACATCTCACCATGGTGCTTATAGTCATTTTAATTAAAATTGATACGGTTTTTTCTTGCCCAACGAAAGTCCAATAGAACCAATAGGGGGCTTCGCCCCTGCGACCCGAGTTGTTTTGTCTCGTCGCTATGCAAAACAGCTATAAGAACAGGTTGAGCAATGCGCTGAGGTCGTGAGTCTTCGTAAACGGAATAGTTTCCTCTTGCAAGCAAGCTTTTAGATATTTTTCGATGCACTGCTGAGGATGAAAACATACAGCATCATAGTTCGCCATTTGCTGAACCTGAAGCTCTCGCTGAGCGGTGGCAAAATCACCTTCTGCTTTATTGACCCACTCTTGCGTGATTGGCTTCATACAGAACGCGACCCTTTTGCATAATATCTTGAATAAAAAAGTCACCCATGTCCAGGCGTTGCTGAATTTGTTGGGGGGTTCGCGCCATGAGATCCAAGGAAAAGGGAGCCTTAATTTGTTGACGAATGGCGATCGCCTTTTCTACTGGCATTTCTTCAAAGGGCAGGATCACCAATAAATCGACATCTGAATCTTCGGTAGGCTTTCCAGAGGCGTAAGAGCCAAAGAGAATAATGCGTTCTGATTTTTCAGCAATTTGTTGACTAAAAGCCTGAATTTGACTGATGGAAATCATGCCGCATCTCCTTTTCAGAACTCTTTGTGATGTTCGATTTCATCAAAAATATCGTCTAACGAAATGTTTTGTAGGCGTTGCTGACGTTCAGCCGTGTAGTCACCTTGCCCTGGTTCAAACTGCCGCAAGAAACGGATCATGCCATCAAAACCAAGGGTATCCATCAAGGCTCGATATATTACAAATTTGATGACTACCATTTTCGACTGACTCCATAACGATCAAACCGTGAATCAACACTTACGATTTGGAGATTTTCAGACATAGATTGAGCAATCAGTAAGCGATCGAAGGGATCACGATGATGGAAAGGTAGCTTGGATACAACCGTCAGGTGATCAAAGGTAATGGTCAGAATTTCAATGTTGTTAAGGGTAATCTGCTGAGGGATAAACTGCTCATAATTATCGGGTAACGCCAATTTATTCAGGCTGACTTTGATAGCGATTTCCCAGAGGCTAGCTGTACTGAGGAGTAAATCAACATCAGATTCCAGCAGATCGGCGGCAGAGCTACTCAGTTCGGGGCTATCGTTAATGAACCAAAGAAAGGTATGCGTATCCAGGAGTATTTTCATGACCTATACTCCTTAAAATCTTCGAGGGGTGCATTAAAGTCTGGAGCCATCCAAATTTGACCCTTGGCACTACCGCGTTGTCGTCGTTTGGTAACGGGTAGAATCTGAATCAACTTCAGAATCGGCTGGTTATTACGGGTGATAATCACTTCTTCGCCTTGCAGGGCAGATTGCAGAAGTTGATTAATTTGAGTTTGAGCATCGGTAATATCAACCTGTTGCATGATCTAACCTCCTAAACGTCTATTTCTACGGTAATGGAGGTGTCGCAGCCGAAGATATCGACAACTTTCACGCAGGCGGTGTATTTGCCCGGTTGCGGATAAGTGTAGCCCGCATCGCTAATGGTTTTGAGGCTGCGATCTTTGCGGGTGCGGTAGTCTTGCCAGTCATGAAGGAAAGGCTTGCCCGGTTGCCAGTTGAAATCCACAGCCCAAAAGTCGATAAAGTCAAAGCCGCTTTTGATGGCCCGTTCTTTGATCGCTTCCAGTTCTTTAGCGGGGACTTCGGCGAGGGAGGGGAGAAACTGGGTGAGTTTGATGTCTACGGTGCGAAGACTCTCACCCCCAGCCCCTCTTCCAGGGGGGGAGAGGGGAGCCGAGCCGCTTTGTCCCCCTTCTCCCCAGGGAGAAGGGGTTAGGGGATGAGGGCTTTTCCGATACACCGCCTCCGCCGCCAACACTGCCACCTCCAAAACGGCGGCGGAGCTTGCGATTTTCTCCATAATTTCGCGGGGAATCTGCACCAGCTTCAGCTTTACGCCCAACTCCTGCACCAGGGCATTCACTGTCAAATGCAAGTCCATTTCAAATTCCCAGCGAGGCAATAGCACTCGCGTCCGCCCGCAGCGGCAGTAGCTTGGGCAACG
>JAAUUG010000297.1 GCA_012031195.1 Oscillatoriales cyanobacterium SM2_1_8 | reverse complement strand
GCATCCGTTCGACCCGTTGGCGGCGCGGCCAGGACATTTTCTACATGGATGAAGAGCGGTTTCGCGATCCGGCCCTGAGCGTGCGGGGGGGCAACCCGGTCTTGTTCCCGATTTGCGGCAACCTGGCGGGCGATCGCTACACCCTGGACGGGCAAACCTATGCCCTGCCCCAACACGGTTTTGCCCGCAATCGCCCTTGGCAAGTCGTTGCCCAAAGCGTAGACGACGAAGGGGCCCAACTCACTGTCGGCCTGACCGCCAGCCCCGAAACCCGCACCGGCTATCCCTTCGATTTTGACCTGCAACTGACTTACCGCCTGCAGGGCGCGGCCCTCGTCCTCACGGCGACCGTGGCCAACCATGGCGATCGCCCGCTGCCGTTTTGTTTGGGGTTTCATCCCTACTTTGCCGTCGCCGACAAAACCGCCCTGCAATTGGACATCCCCGCCACCGCCTGGGTCAGCAAAAGCGGCGAAACCCAGGAATTCACGGGCACCCTCGATTGGGATCAAGCCGAAATTGACATTGCCTTCGCCGACCTGCAAAACCATACCGCCAGCGTCCAAACCGGCGATCGCCGGTTGACCCTCACCTTCGACCCCACCTACACCGTGCTGGTGTTTTGGACGGTACAGGGCAAACCGTTTTATTGCCTAGAGCCCTGGAGCGCCCCCCGCAATGCCTTCAACCCTGACCCCGGTCAACCCGATCGCCGGCAATGGGTCGAACCCGGCCAAACCCACACCAACACCCTCAAGTATGAACTTACCTAGCCTTCGCGATCGGGAATGGTGTAGCCACTGAGGATTTCGCGGGCGCGGCGGGTCAAACTTTCCGAGCCCTCCAACAACAGGAGGTATTGACCCTGCCGCAGGCTGTTCAAACAAGCAATGGAGGTTCCTACCTTGAACAACACGCCGTAGGTGGCCCCCAACACCCCCCCCAGCAACCCCCAACGCCAACGCCCCCAGCAATAGCCCAAACCCCTGGGCCCGCCAGCCTGTGAGGGGCCCCACCGTCCAGAGCTGGGCTAGGGCCAAGCCGGCGATCGCCCCCAAGGCCGCCCCCAGGTAGCTGCCGTAGCGGGCATAGCGGCGGATAAAATAGGTTGGCTGGAGCAGACCGACGCGATCGGGGCTGGTGTACCCGTTGCCCACCAAGGCCAAGTGTTCCGGAGAAATGCCGCTGCGCCACAAGAGCTGATAGGCTTCAAACGCCGAAGCCTCATCCGGCAAAATGGCAATCATAATTTTGGTGCGTTTGGGTCGCGTCGAGGCCACCGGTTCTGCCAAAACGTATCCGCCCTATTCTACAAGAGCGGCTGGGTTCGGGTGAGGGGCACTTCCAAAGCCAAAGCCAGGCCGATTTCCCAATCCGGCAACGCCAACCCAAAGTGGTTGCGCAGTTTGCTGTTGTCCAACCGGGAATTGGCCGGGCGACGGGCCGGGGTGGGGTAGGCCTGGCTGGGAATCGGTTCGACGGTAGTGACTTGGTGGTGGGCGGCCTCGGGATCCAACGCGAAAATGGCCTTGGCAAATCCATACCAACTGGTGGCCCCCGCCGCCGTTAGGTGGTACACCCCTGTGCGATCGCGGGGGTTTTGGGCCACGATCTGGGCGGTGGTTTCGGCGATCGCCCGGCTCCAGGTGGGGCCCCACTTGATCGTCCACAATTTTCAGGTGGGGACGTTCCTGGGCTAACGCCAACATCTTGCGGCAAAAATTTTTGCCCCCGCCTTCCATACACCCAACTGGTGCGCAAAATCAAATAATCGTTCGCCATAGCCTGAACGGCTTGTTCCCCCGCCAACTTGCTGCGGCCGTACACGTTCAAAGGCTGGGGATCGTCGTCTTCCCGGTAGGGGCGATCGCCCGTGCCGTCAAAGACATAATCCGTGGAGTAATGCACCAGCAAAGCCCCCAACGAGCGGCACGTCTGCGCCAACACCCCAGGGGCGATCGCGTTGATGGCCATGGCCAATTCCGGCTCGCTTTCCGCCCGATCCACCGCCGTATAGGCCGCCGGATTCACCACCACATCCGGCTGCACTGCCCGCAATACCGCTTCGATTTGGGCCGGATTGGTCAAATCCAAGCCATCGCGATCGCACGCCACCACCTCCCCCAACGGCAACAACGCCCGCTGCAACTCCCAACCCACCTGACCGGAAATCCCCGTCACCAGCAATTTCATGATGCCTCGCCCTCCCAATGTTCCGTCCCTTCGCCCAGCCCCCCCGCCGCAACCATTGCGCTCAGGGTAGCGGGCCCTCAATCGCTAAAACGCTCCCCGCCGGACATGGCCGCGATGCGTTCGTCGTACTCGTCGGCGATCGCCGCCACCGATTCCAGGGCCACCAACAACTCATCGGGATCGAGAAAGTCCCCCAGGAGGGCATGTTCAAACCAAACGCAACGGGCTTCCAGATCCAACGAAAATTTGCCAAACAGCACGCGGTTGTTTTCGCAGGCCAAGAAAAGGGTCAAATGCTCGTCCGCCCGCACAAACTGGCTGGAAACCGGAGCATAGAGGCGCACCACGCTGTATTGATTCCAGGCGCAGGGCAACACCGTGACCCGGGTGGTGCCCCGATCCACAAACAAAGAATCTTCTTGGCGGAGGTAGGGCACCCTCGCCCCGCGCAAAATCTCTTCCAGGCGATCGCGCAACGCCGCCAAGGGGAACGCGGAAGCAGGGACAGGGTTCACAGGTTTGGGCTCCCAGGGAACAACGCCAACAGAAAATCTCGCAACATGCCGTGGCGATCGCCCACAGCAGTCACCCGCAAACGACAGCCCTCCAACCCATTTTCAGTTCCGGTTTCAGGGCCAACCCATTGCAGGTGCAGGCATTCCGGGAAAGCATGGGGCAAACGCTCGGGCCATTCCACCGCCAACACCCCCAGCGGAAAGTCTACCCCGGAGCCATACGCCTCCAGATGCAGGGAGGGCACTTGGTCGGGGGTCAAACGGTACAAGTCTACGTGGTAGAGGGGCAAACGGCCGCCAAAATGTTCATCAATCAGGGAAAACGTGGGGCTCGTGGGTTCGGTTGGGCAGCCGAGGCCGCGGCCCAACCCTTTCACAAACGTGGTTTTGCCGGTGCCCAAATCCCCCGACAGGCACAGCACACTGCCCGGAAACAGCTTGGCCGCCAGCCGTTCCGCCACCTTCTGCAAGGCGATCGCCGAGGGCAACGCAGGCAACATCTCCGCCGAGGGCATGGGCAAAGTCAGGGAAAACCAGAAACTTGCTATAGGATTGTAGCGTGACCTTGCACCGCCCTATGGATTCAGGCACCCTGCACGTCGAAATCCTGGCCAGCGGCGCCGATCGCTGGAATGCTTGGCGCGGTCAACATCCCGAAACGGTGCCAACCCTCCAGGGGGTCGCCTTGGCCAACGTCGATTTGGCCTGGGCCGATTTGCGGGGGGTCAACCTCAGCGGCGCCGACCTCCGCGAAGCGCAGCTCAACGGCGTCAACCTCCGCGAAGCCAGCCTGGCCGGCGCCGATCTGCGTGGCGCCGACCTTACTGACGCGACCTGAGCGACTGCGATCTCACCGACGTGGTCGGTCTGGAGCGTTAACGTCAGCACGGATCCAAACACACCTGATGCTTGAGCCCTGATTGTGTTGACGTCAGCACGGG
>JAAUUG010000296.1 GCA_012031195.1 Oscillatoriales cyanobacterium SM2_1_8 | reverse complement strand
ATCCCAGGTTGCCCCCCGCCCCCAGGGTATACACCGGTTCGTGTTCCACCGCCAAGACCAGGGGGGGGCAGATCGGGCTGCGTCCGCCGGGCGGCAACCGCCTCCTGCTGCCATTGCCAAACCGTGCCATAGGGCAAAGGGCGATCGCCTTCGTACAACCAAGCAGGGCTATTCATCGCAAACGTTGCATCCACCAGACTTTGCTACAATTTTGCTATTTTCCGTTGCTTTGCCATGTCCCTTGCCGCCCGTCTCCGTCCGATTACGCCTTCTCTGACCCTCAGCGTATCGAGCCAAGCCAAAGCGATGCGGGCGGCGGGCCAGCCGGTTTGGGATTTAAGCGCCGGCGAGCCGGATTTTGATACCCCAGAGCCCATCAAAGCGGCCGCCAAACTGGCGTTGGATCGGGGCATGACCAAGTACGGGCCGGCGGCCGGTTTGCCGGAATTGCGGGCGGCCCTGGCGGCCAAGTTGCAGCAGGACAACGGGTTGCGCTATGCCCCCGAGCAAGTGATGGTCACCAACGGCGGCAAACACGCGCTGTTCAATTTGATGATGGTGCTGCTGGAGGGGGGGGATGAGGCCATTATTCCCAGTCCCTATTGGGTGAGTTATCCAGAAATGGTGAAGCTGGCGGGAGCTACCCCGGTGCTGGTGCCGGCCGATGTGCACAACGATTACAAAATTACCCCGGCCCAACTAGCGGCGGCCATCACCCCCCAAACCAAATTGTTTGTGTTGAACTCGCCGGGCAATCCGACGGGCTCGGTGTACACGCCGGCGGAGGTGAAGGCTTTGGCCGCGGTGTTGGCTGCCCATCCCCAAGTGTGGGTGGTCTCGGACGAAATCTACGAAAAAATTCGCTACGACGGGGCAACCCATTTCAGCATTGCGGCCTGCCCGGAACTCTTCGATCGCACCCTGATCGCCAACGGTTTTGCCAAAGCCTATTCGATGACCGGTTGGCGGGTGGGGTATTTGGCCGGGCCGACGGCGGTCATTGCCGCGGCCACCATGGTGCAAGGCCACAGCACGTCAAATGTCTGCACCTTTGCCCAGTACGGGGCGATCGCCGCGGTGACGGGTTCCCAAGAGGGCGTGGCGGCGATGACGGCGGCTTTTGCCGAACGCCGGGAAATCATTTACGAGCGGGTGCGCACCATTCCCGGTCTGGTCTGCCCCAAGCCTGCCGGCGCGTTCTATCTCTTTCCCGACATCGGTGCCCTGGGCCTGGATTCCCGGACGTTTTGCGAAAAACTGTTGCAGGAAGAAGGGGTGGCCATTGTGCCGGGCATTGCCTTTGGGGCCGATACCAACGTGCGTCTGTCCTACGCGACCGATCGCCAAACCATCGAAGAAGCTTGCGATCGCCTGGGCCGGTTTGTGTCGCGCCAACGGTAACCCCAGGTTTTTCCTGGTTTTGGGTTTCCCCTCGCCCGCCTGCGAGCGGTCAGGAACCGGGGAGCGGAGAGGCTGACGGCGGCAACTTGTGGAGCGTGCTGTAGGCAAGTTGCTGGGTTGGTTCCAGCCGTAAACCCGCGACGGACTTGCGAGCGAAGGCGTATTCCCGGGTTTGCCACAGCGGAACAAACGGCACATCGGCCGCGGCGATCGCCTGGATTTGGCGCAGTTGCTGGGTGCGGCGGGCGGGATCGCCCTCTTGCCGTTGTTGGGCCAGCAGGGCATTGATTTCGGGGTTTTGGTAAAACGTGCCTTGAAAATGGGTGGCCCCTTCCAGGCAAACTTGGTTGGCGGCGCGGGTACACCCCAAAAACGGCGAGAGGTAGTTGTCGGCTTCGGCGAAATCCGGCACCCAATCGAACAGGAAGGCGGGGTACACCCCCGATTCAATGAAAGCGTTGGCGGTGGTTTGGTTCACCCGTTCCAGTTGCAGTTGGAGGGCCCCATCGGTATTGCGGGCGACGATCGCCTGGAGGGTGGCGGCCAACAAATCGCCGTTGCCGGCGTAGGTGGGGGGATACCACAGCGGGATGCGGGCCGGGCGATCGGGGCTATACCCGGCCTCCGCCAAGAGTTGTTTGGCCAAAGGGCTGTTGCCGTCGCCGTATCGGGCAAAAGCTGGCACCGCTTCGGGGAAGAGGGGGGGCACCAAACTGAACAGGGGTTCCCGCTGCCCCAAAAACACCCGTTCGGCGGTCAAACGGCGATCGATCGCGGCGGCCAGGGACTGCCGCACCCGGCGATCGGTGAGGGGGGGCTGCTGCAAATTTAACGAGGCATACAAAATGGTCGCGCCGGGGCCCTCCACGGTGTACCAATCCCCCTGGGTTTGCCGCAGGTTGCGCACTTGGGGAGGGCTCAAGGTCTGGAAGGCGATGTCCACCGCGCCGGTTTTGAGGGCATTCAGCAGGTTGGCCGAAGAAGCCACAAACTGAATGGTGAGGTCGGGGGTGAGGGGCGCTTCCCCCCAATACTCGGCAAAGGCCTGCAACCGCAAAAATTGCCCGGGCTGATACGCCACCACCCGATAGGGGCCGGTGCCCACAACGGTATCCGGCCGGAATTGCTCGTTTTGATAAGCCCTTGGGGAGATGGCGGCGGCCCCCGTAAAAGCCAGCAATTTGGGGAAAAATGCCAAGGGTTTTTTGAGTTGGATTTCTAGGGTGTAGGCATCCACGGCCCGCACGTCGGCGATCGCCCCGGTCAGCAGGTAGGAGGGAGCACCCCCCGCCGTCAAAAAACGCCGCAGGGAAAACGCCATGGTCTCGGCATCAAAGGGGGTGCCGTCGTGGAATTTCACCCCTTGACGCAGGGGAATGGTGTAGGTAAGCCCGTCTGCGCTGATCTGGGGAAAATCCGTCGCCAGTTGGGGCCTTAATTCCGTGGTGCCCGGCTTGTACCCGTACAGGCGCTCGGTGGTGTTGTAGAGGATGTTGCTGGCGAAAAAACCCGTATTGTCCGCCGGATCGAGGGTGCGCACCGTGGCGGTGGTGCCCAGAACGATGCCGGGAAGAGCGCTCGCCCCCGGTTGCAAACCCGTGCCACACCCGGCGATCGCCAAGCTGAGCACGATTAGCCAAAATCCTTTCCAGCCTGAAAATTTTCCCTGTGGCATTCCCGCTCAGTGCTTCCCGGTACGAGGTTGGCGATCGGGGCAACCATGACAGGGCCCCTCCGGATGCAACGCACAACGCAACAGCGGCGACAGGGCATTGAACGCGCACTGGGGATCCCCCACCACCCAGCGATCGCCCCACCGCATCGCCTCGCCGGCGGGTTGCACCTGCACCACCGTTCGCCACAGCCGGTATTTGCCCCGCTTCAGGTGATAGCAATGGCGACGCTCCAAAATCAGGTAGGGACGACCTTCCAGCTCCAGGGTTTGACCGGGTTGGGGCGTTTCCACCAATTTCAGATTTCCCAAAAATTCCTTGGGCTGGAGGTACACCTCAACGGGCAAATCGTCCATGCCAATTTACAAATCGCTGCCCTAATTGTATCCTCACCGACCGTCGTCCTTAGACATTGCACCCGTTAGGATGGATGGCACCAGCCTTTTCTGGGGCCCAATTCATGTCCAGCATTTATAGTCGTTTTGCATAGCCACGAGACAAAACAAGTCGGGTCGCAGGGGCGAAGCCCCGTATTGGTTCTATTAGACGTTCGTTGGGCAAGAAAAAACCGTGTCGGTTTTAATTAAAATGACTATATATAGCTGTTTTGCATAGCGACGAG
>JAAUUG010000295.1 GCA_012031195.1 Oscillatoriales cyanobacterium SM2_1_8 | reverse complement strand
ATCACCAAATCCAGTTCCGGCACCCGCCGCAGGAGGGTGGCCCCCTCTTGCTGGGCCACACAACCGGCCACCACCAAGGTTAAATCGGGCTCCTGCCGTTTCCGCTCTGCCTGCCGCCCCAAATAGGAATACACCTTTTGTTCGGCGTTGTCCCGAATGCTGCAGGTGTTGTACAGCACCAGGCTCGCTTCGTCGGGGGTTTCCCGGGATTCGTACCCCATGGCTTCCAAAATCCCGGCCATGCGCTCGGAATCGGCTTTGTTCATCTGACAGCCGAAGGTAACAATGTGGTAGGTCTTGCTGGCCATGGCCGTGATTCACAAGGGCATCGCCTATCGTAACCGATTTTCGTGGTGGTGGGGCACCCAACCCTAGGGACAGGGTTTAGTAGTGGTTCCCCACTTTGCGGTGGTGGGTGGCGGTCAAACCGTCGGGGTTGGCCACTTTGCCGTCCACGGCGATCGCATACACCAGCCAATGATCGCTGCATTCCAGACGCTGGCTCACCTCGCATTCCACGTAGGAAAGGGCTTCGCCCAGCACCAATTGACCGCTGGCGAGGGTCTGGGTTTTCACCCCCACAAAGCGATCGGCACCCGGGGCAAACCGTTTCAGGAAATGCTGCATGAGGGGGCTGGCGTTCCCCTCCGCCAACACGTTCAACACAAAGCGATCGCCCACTTGCATCAGGGCTTCAATCGCCCGATCTTTGGCCACGGCCACGCTGATCCCCAACGGTTTGAAGCTGGCTTGCGCCACCCACGAGGCCAACATCGCCCCTTTCCGTTCCCCTTGCACCGCCGTCAAAACGTATAGCCCACCGGCCAAACGACCCATCGCCCGATCCAAGTCCACGTCCAGGGCTTTCATCTGCGCCACGGCCTGCTTGCGGGTGAGGCGTTGCCCCAGATCGGTGCCCGCTTCGTCGCACAACTGGTACAGGGCTTCCCTGGGGGTGTCCTGAATCCGAATCAAGGGAAACGCCAACGGCAACCCCAAATCCTGAAAACGATTGGCCAAAACGTCAATCGGCAAATCGTTCCCGCCGTAGGATTCAAAAAAGCCGACAATTTGTTTGCGGTGGGCCGAACCCAAAATGGCCGTCACGGCGGTCTCGGCGGGGGTTCCTGCCGGCGGCATCGCCACGGCCAACGCGGCCGATCGCCCCACCTGCTCCCGAATCTCCTGCAAATCGGCCGAGCGCAAATCCATCATTTCCACCGCCACCCCGGTTTTGGCAATCCCCCGCCCCACCGCCTGGCTCAGGCGATCGCTAAAGCCGTATTCCGCCGTGTAAAACACCGTGACCAGGGTTTCCCCTTTGGTTTGGCTTTCGCTCCAGGTGCGATAATCCTGCATCAGGGGCCCCGGATGGTGCTTCAACAGCGGCCCGTGACCATTGGCCACCAACACCGGCGCCGGCAACTCGTCCATCCGCTTCATCGCCGACAACACCGAGCGGGCATTGGGGGCCATCAAACAGTCGTAGTAAAAACGGTAATCGGGGGCAATGTCCGCCAACACCTCGTCGTACACCTGCTCGGAACAGTAGTGCATCCCAAAGATGTCGCAGGTAAACATCACTTGGGTTTTGAGGTCGTAGGTGGCCATGGTGTCCGGCCAGTGCAGGTTCGGCGCGTTGATAAACTGCAGAATGTGCCCCTGACCCAAATCCAGTTGGTCGCCGTTTTTGACCACCCTTTGGGCAAAGGGTTGGTGAATCAAATCCGCCAAAAATTGCAACGCCACTTTGGTGCCCACCACCGTGACCTGAGGGGCCAACGCCAACACCTCCGGCACCAAACCGCTGTGGTCGGGCTCGGTGTGGGAAATCACCAGATAATCAATTTGGGTCGGGTCGATTTGTTCCTGCAAACAGGCCAAATACAAATCGTGAAACTTGCGGTGGGAGGTGTCCACCAACGCCACCCGATCGCCCCGCACCAGAAAAGAGTTGTAGGTGGTGCCGTTGCGCAAGCCAAATTCAATGTCAAAGCGATCGCGATCCCAGTCCAACGATCGCATCGCGGTGGTCTCGACGGCCACATCGGCTACCTGCATCGATAACCGTCGGGTTGGCGGCGGTTCCGCCTTGGCCATGGTCAGGGTCATAAGTATTTTTACGTAATGGGTTGGCATTATTGTAACGAAAAATCGGGAGGCAGGTTGCCCCAAGCGCTGTGGCCGTTGCCCAGGACTTCTTTTTTCCAGATTGGGGTTTCGGCTTTGAGGCGGGCGATCGCGGTTTCGCAGGCCCCAAAGGCATCGGGGCGGTGGGCCCCATGGCCACAATCACGCTGATTTCCCCGATCGCCAGCCGACCCACCCGGTGGTGCAAGGCGGCCCGTTGCAGCGAAGGATAAACCCGGCGGCAGGCTTCGGCGATCGCCGTCAAACTTTGGCGGGCCAGGGGTTCATAGGCTTCGTAGTCCAGGTAGGCGACCGGCTGCTGGATGGCATCGCGGACGGTACCCACAAACAGGGCGATCGCCCCATTGGTCGGCGCGGCAACCCATTGGTAAGTGGATGGGAGGGAAAGGGGGGTGTCCCCAATTTCGAGGCTCAGCCAAGGGGTTTCCATAGGATTCAAGGCCACGGGGATCCGAACGATCGGGAACGGGGGCTGGGTTCCAGGGCCGCCTGCAGGTGGGTTGGCAGCGGCCACCAGGGGTTGAGGGCGGTGGGCAAGATGTCGTACAGGGGTTCGGTCAAGAAATGCGCTTTGCCAAAAATGAGCGCCCGCACCGGAAACCGGCGATCGCCGAGGGGGCAGCCGTGGCGGGGGCGATCGCGGGCAAATTGCACCGGTTGCCGGTAGGTGTGCACAGCCAACAGGTGGGCTTGGCCCTGGATGGCCCCGGCGGGAAAGGTATCGCTGTCAAAGCCAAAGGCCGCCAACACCTGCAGTTGGTGGCTGCGGGCGGCGGGTTCTTCGGCCAAACCCTGGCTATGGATGGCGATCCAATCGGGGCACCGGAGGTCGCGGGGGAGCGGTTCCGCCCACGGCAAAATCGAAAAGAAACGACCCAGGTAGGCGATCGCCTCCACCGGCGATAGGGACAGGGCGTACATTGGGGGTTTAGGGGGTGGGGGTAGGCTTGGGCCAAACCTGGGCGATCGCCTCGGTCAGAAAGTGCGACAGCAACCCCACCGGCCCCGCAAACAAACAGAGCAAAATGGAGTGAAAAGTCCAACGACCGGTGCGGCGACCTTCCAGGTAAATCCAGCGACCCACAAACAAATCCATCACCAAAAAATGCGTCCAGCCGGTAGCCGCCGCCGACTCCACCGCAAAAAAGCCCGCAATCTGGCTCAGGTTGGGGTTGGCCAAAGCTTGGGCACTGTCCGGGGTCAGGCTCCCCACCAAATCGTAAAGATAGACCCCCACCAACGGCAAAAACACCAGCCCCGTGGACATGACCCGTTGGGTCACCCCCCATCCCGGCAAAAACAACATCAAAAACCAAAAAGGCAAAACGTACAGATTGCTCAAATCGAACAGGCGCTCTACCGTCATGGTGCCCTCATCTTCTTAAACCGCCATGCCTTCAGTGTATAGCAGCCCCCAAGGCAACCGGCGATACACGCCAAACCGCCCAAAACGTGCTACAAATTTCCCCGATGGTGTTGGAGCAAAGCTTGGTGGCTCTCAAATCCCGCGCCGCAGTTGGTTGGTCGGCTGGCCCGTCAGTCCGTCG
>JAAUUG010000294.1 GCA_012031195.1 Oscillatoriales cyanobacterium SM2_1_8 | reverse complement strand
CGCCCAGGAGCGGGGCTGGCCGCTGTTGGCGTTTTCGGCGCTGACGGGGGCGGGGATTGGGGATTTGTTGACGGCGTGTCTGGCCCGGTTGCCGGAGGGGCCCTGTTATTTTCCGCCGGATACGCTGACCGATCGCCCGGAGCGGTTTGTGATGGGGGAGTTAATCCGGGAGCAGGTTTTGCTGTTGACGCGGGAGGAGGTGCCCCACTCGGTGGCGGTGGCGATCGATCGGGTGGTGGAGGAGCCGAAGCTGACGCGGGTGCTGGCGACGATTGTGGTGGAGCGTACGTCCCAAAAGGCGATTTTGATTGGGGCCCAAGGGCAAATGCTGAAGGAAATTGGTTCCCGGGCCCGCCTCCAAATGCAGGCTTTGGTGGGAACGAAGGTGTTTTTGGAGTTGTTTGTGAAGGTGGTGCCGAAGTGGCGGTCTTCGCCGAGCCGATTGGCGGATTTGGGCTATGTGCCGGAGTGAGGAGGGGTGAAGGTGACGGCGCAGGTGTTGGTGCCTTCCCCCATGCCTTGGGGGTAAAACCGAAATCGGTATTGGGGGTATTTGCCGGATTTTTGCAGGAGATCGCTGGCGACCCACAGGGCGTTGTGTTCGCTGGTCGGCAGATGATAGACCCCTCCCTGAATGCCTTCGGCGATCGCGCTTTGGACGGCGGTTTCGAGTTTTTGGAGGGCGGCTTCGACGGCGGCGCGGTTGACTTGGATTTTGACTTTTGGCGGTTCCATGGCGATTTATAGCTAAATTCGGCTAGGTTCAGACATCGAAAGAAAAGGGGGTTTGGGGGCTGCGCCCCCAGTCAGGGATTTCACCCCTGCACCCCGTCCCAATCAAGCTGTTTACAGCTATAAGGGGGGGTTAGGGAAAAAGTTCGGCTTGGGCTAAGGGTAGCCCCTGTTGATCTTTGGCGGAGAGGATGGGGGCGGCGCACTGCCAGTCGATTTGGAGTTGGGGATCGTTCCACTGCAAGCACCGCTCGTGGGCGGGGGCGTAGTAGTCGGTGGTTTGTACAAAAATTCGGCCACGGGCGATCGCACCACAAACCCGTGAGCGAAACCGGGCGGCAACCAAAACTGACGATGGTTTTCGGCGCTGAGGACGACGCTTGCCCATTGGCCAAAGGTGGGGGAGGATCGCCGCAAATCCACCGCAACGTCCAACACTTCGCCGACGACGACCCGCACCAGTTTGCCTTGGGGTTGCTGGATTTGGTAATGCAATCCCCGGAGGACGTTCTGCAGGGAGCGGGAATGGTTGTCTTGGACAAATTCGGGATCTTGACCGGTGGCTTCCCGAAAAACTTGCCGGTTGTAGCTCTCGAAAAAGAATCCCCGCGCGTCGCCAAATACTTTGGGTTCGAGGATGTAAGCGCCGGCGAGGGCGGTTTCCAGTATGTTCACGGGGGACCATGGGCGCAACCAGCCCTTAGTGTAAGGGCTTCGGGGTACAATCGGCCCGTTTCGCTGGAGTGCCCGATGCTGCCTCAAAATGCTTTGCCACCGGTGCCGGAAGGGTTTGGGTCTCGTTTGGAGGAGGGGTTGGCGGTGGCCCGGGAGGTGGCCTGGCAAGCCAGCGACCTCTTGCTGACGTATTACGAAACCGATGCCGAGTTAAACATCCAGGACAAGGGTGGGGAGGAAGGCAGCGTGACGGCGGCGGATTTGGCGGCCGATCGCCTGATTTTGGGGGCGTTGCAATCCCATTTTGGGCTGGCGGAGTTTGCCTACTTGAGCGAGGAGACGGAGGACGATCGCCGCCGGTTGGCGATGGATTGGGTTTGGATTGTCGATCCGTTGGACGGTACCAAAGATTTTATTCAACGCACGGGGGAGTTTGCGGTGCACATTGGTCTGACTTGGCAGGGTCAGGCGGTGGTGGGAGTGGTGGCCTGCCCGGCCCAAGGGGTGGTCTATGGGGCGGCCCGGGGCACGGGGGCATGGCAGGAACCCGGGGGGCGGATCGCCAAGGGCTGCAGGTGAGCACGGTGTCTACGCTGGCGGCGAGTCGGGCGGTGGTGACCCGCAGCCATCGCAATGCGGGGCTGGATCGGCTGTTGGCGGCGCTCCCGGAGGTGGAACAACAAAACGTCGGCAGCATTGGCGGCAAACTGGCGGCGATCGCCACGGGGCGGGCGGAACTGTACCTGTCGGTGGGCGATCGCTCGGCGCCGAAGGATTGGGATTATTGTGCGCCTTCCTTGGTGCTGGAGGAGGCGGGGGGGGCCCTGACGTTTGGGGATGGGTCGCCCCTCCGCTACAACCGGCCGGAGGTGGTGCAGTGGGGGACGGTGCTGGGCTCCAACGGTCATCTGCATGGGGCTTTGTTGCAGCGTTGTCAAAGCGCTTTGGCCGATCCGGTTTAGTTTATTGCCGATTCCTGTAGGTCTTGACAAGCCAGAGCGTTGATGACATGGCGCTTCATGGCCGATCTTTGGCGGAGAGCTGCGCCAAGATGTTCTGCACAAAGGAAGCGCCATCGACGGGTGGGGTTGTAGTGGCCAAGGCTTCCTCGATTTTGCAACGCACTTCGGCGACCCATTCGGTTTCGGTGCGATCGTACACGTCCAGCAATTGCAACGCCACTTCCAAAATTTGCTCGGCGGATCGGTATTTGCCAACCTTGAGCTTGGCTTGGACAAAGTGCTCTTGCTCGGGCGTAAGATGAATGCTCATCGGGTACTTATGGGGGCTTCGCCCCTGAGACCCGATTTGTTTTGTCTCGTCGCTATGCAAAACAGCTATACACCAAAATGACTGCCCAGAAAGTCCCAGCCAGAAAGACCACCAAGCGTCAAGGTGGCAAGTAAAAACATCACACCGAACAATAGGAGTTCACCCATGTCTAGCCCAACTGTAGAAAGACAAAATCTGATCGAGGCAGTTAAAACCCTGCCGGATGAAGCGCTGATCGAGCTTTCTAACTTTGTTGAATACTTACGTTACAAAAACTCACAACTTCAGTCAACTGAACCTCCCAAGCAAAATTTTCTATTGGCAGTCTCTGCTTTAGGGAAATCTGATCAATCTAATATCTCAGACTCAGATGAGGAGATTCTAAGCAATGAAATTGACCCGATCCAGGGTTGGAGCAGTCGAGCAAGAGAGAATCCATGATAGCATTGCTCGATACCAGTTTTTTTGTTTGCCCTAACCGACCAAAGCGATCGCAATCATCAAAGAGTTCTAGCCGTTGCTCAGAGCGGTAATGCGCGATTGGTCTTACCTGTCGCTGTTCTACCGGAAATTTGCTATCTGATCGCTTCCAGATTAGGGCATCCGGCCATATGTCGCTTTGTCTCAAGCCTGACACCGGATGCCATTCAGGTTGAATCTACCACGATTGAAGATTTGATCCGGATACAACAAATTTTAGTGACCTATGCCGATAGTCAACTTGATTTTACCGACGCAGCTATTATTGCTATAGCTGAACGACTCGCAATTACTCGCGTCTATACCCTTGATCGTCGAGACTTCTCAATAATCCGTCCCAAGAACTGTGATTATTTCGAGCTACTGCCTTGAAGCTGAACACGATTTACCCAGAGTTATAGTCATTTTAATTAAAAATGACACGGTTTTTCCTGCCCAACGAAAGTCTAATAGAACCAATACGGGGGCTTCGCCCCTGCGACCCGACTTGTCTTGTCTCGTCGCTATGCAAAACAGCTATATATTCACGCTTTGCAGCGAGGCG
>JAAUUG010000293.1 GCA_012031195.1 Oscillatoriales cyanobacterium SM2_1_8 | reverse complement strand
TCTGGCAAACCAACCCCTACTTGCACCGTTTGCCCCCACCTCCAAACCTACGTCGCCTCTGTCCACGGCGAAATTCAAAGCCCCTATGCCGTTTTGCCCACCCCCGACCTGGATGGAAAACCCCTCGCCGTGCGGGAAGGCGAAGAAGCCCTGTTGGTCTATCAAGATGCGGTCTTTGGTCAATACCGCGATCGCCCCGAAGCCAAAGCCACGATCGCCGAAACCCTGCGGCAATACTGCCAACTGGATACCCTGGCCATGACCGTCCTCTGGCAACATTGGCTGCGACCCTAGAGTGCATTGGCCTTGTTCGCACTCCAAATCCCCTTAGCGGATGTGACCCCCTCTCCCCGATTCCCGAGCCTGCCGAAGGAGGGAGAGGGAACCCAGCCCTGGATTCCGAGGGCGCGGCGGGTTTTCGGAAAGTTAAAGATAAGGAAGTTCCGCTTTTCTGGTAAAAGATTAAGGAACAACCCAGAAGAGGTCGGTGTGAGGCAAGCAGACTACAGCGTGCGGGATCGGGAAGCCGCCGTGACCTTCTTTGTTCCCCTTTGGAAGCGACCGGGAATTTCTTTGGAGCTGTTTGATGACTATTGGCGGGATGTGCACGGCCCGGTATGTGCGCGGTTGCCGGGGCAATTTCAGTATTGGCAATTTCATGTCGAACCCAATACGGGGGGGTACTGGCCCGCAGACATCGACACCATCGATTACCACACCGACCCCGATGGCCAGTTTGACGGCATTGCCGAATTGACCTTTCGTTCCCCGGCCGATCGCACGACGTGGTTTCAAGCGGCGGCGATTTTGATGGATGACGAGCAAAACCTGTTTCGGCGGGCCATTGGCTACAACACCAGCCCCGGCAACTCCCAAACCCTGGTGGATGGATTTGCCCTGGGCGATCGCAACGGGAGCACCGGCGGCGAAGAGGTCATGGTTATGGTGCGGCCCCGGGGGGATGTCTCCATCGAAGCGTTTCGGGAATTTGTGTTGGGGCAATGGGGGCCCGCCCTCGCGGCCAACCCCTGGGCGACCAAAGTCCGGGTGCATGTGTTTGACGAAGTGGACAACACCCGTCCCCCTGCCGCCGGGGTGGAGCACGCCGAATCGCCGGAAAAAAGCTATCGGGGGGCTTTGCACCTGGGGTTTGCCTCGGCGATCGCCCGTCGGCAATTTTTCGCCTCGGCGGCCTACCGGGATACGCTGGCAGGTCAAGGGGCCCATCTGCAAAGCATCGCCACCTTTCGGTTCCGCGACGTGTACACCTTCGTGTACAACGGAGAAATGACCTTGGCGGGGCAACGGGGGTCATCGGTTGCCCAGCGGATTGTGGAAATCGGCGCCATCAACCAGTTGCAACCGGATGTGGTGGCACTGATGCTCGGTCGTTCTTAAGGTGAGATTTATGGCTTACACCAATGCGGTTTTGGACGATGCCCAATTGCAGGCCGGTTTGCGGGGCATCAACCCCAAATTTGGCGACTACTGCATTCGGGCCGCCGGTGAGGTTTGGGGACTTCCCCTCCTCTCCCAAAAACTCAAAGCCCTGATCACAATCGTTCTCGATGTGGTGCACCAAGATCAGGTGGGCCCGGGCAACCCGTTTGGAGCCCACGTCAACATGGCGTTGCAACAGGGGGCCAACCGCGACGAAATCGAAGAGGTGTTGTTGTTTGCCTGCGCCTATGCCGGTTTCAACAAAGCCGCCGGGGCCTTTGGGGCACTCAACGATCTGTTGGGCCCTTCCCCCTATCCGGCCGATTACCGGTTGGACTTCAGCGAAGCCAAGTTGCAGGAGTCCCGTTTGCAGGAGTACGTCGCCGAAGTGGGCGATTCGGAATACAGCCATTTGTTTTATCGAATTGCCCGGGAAGTGTGGGGTTTGCCCCTCCTGCCCACCCAAGACAAAGCGTTCTTGGCGATCGCCATCGACATTGCCAGCCAAACCCAAAGCAGCGGTGAGGTCGATCCCTTTGCGGTGCATGTCAAAATTGCCGCCAATCAAGGGGTGACCAAAGAGGCGATCGCCGAACTGATTCAGTTTTGCGGTGTGTACGCCGGTTTCAGCAAAACCGTGGCCTTCTTTGTCAAACTCAAAGCCTTGGCCGCGCAGGGTCTGATTTAGTTTTCTTGTTTAATTTTCCTATCCTTATCATCCCACCAACCATGAAACAACGTACCAACTACTATGCCGGCCTGAGTGCCGACTATTCCCGACCCGGTCTGGTCTCCGCCGAGCAGCAAGCCCATCTGATTGCCGAAGCGGCGCGGTTTATTGCCCTGAAGGAAGCCACCTTGCCGGCGATCGACGATACCTACACCGCCGCCCAAATCGAGCAAGAAAACCAAGAATGGTGGCCCACCCACTGCGAAGCCCTGCGGCAAGGTCGGGGAGATTTGTTGACCGGCGAATACCGCGACGATTTGGTGTATTTCTGCCAAGATGGCCCCTACCGCGGCCTGAGCGAGCAACGGGAACGGGAACAGCACTGGTGGGCGCTGATTGCCCAACCCGGCGTGACCATGACCTGGCCCATCGTGATGTTTTGGTCAGAGTTTGTGCATTTTGAATGGAACTGCATGGACGACCACACCAACGAAGTGCTGGCCAAAGGCACCGTGTGTTGGGTGCGGCGAGGCCACCGGGGCGCTTGCTACTTCAAGAGCGAACAACTCACGTTCTACCGCGATGTGTTTGCCCCCCAAGAATTGTTGCAATTGATTCAAGGTTAACTCCAATCCCCTTCCCCCTGGAGGGGGTGATTCCGTACTTTTGTACCTTTTATTGAGCATTGCGATGACTTCCAAAGGCAAAATCGGTGTGTTGATTGAAGATCACTTCGATCGCACAGAGTATGTGATGTTCAACGAGTATTTCCCGGCCCAGGGTTATGAAGTGGAATACCTCACCCATTTGTGGGGGCAACCCAGCTTGACGTTTAGCAGCAACCCCGACGACGGCAATTTGGCGGAGGTGGTCAAGGTAACCGTCACCACCGAAGTTGCCAACGTTTCGCCCGCCGACTACAAAGGAATTTTGTTGATTGGGGCCTACGCCACCGATCGCCTGCGGTATCAGAGCACCATCGCCAAAGGCCAGAAAAATCAAGCCCCGGCGGTCGCTTTTTTGCGAGCGGCGATGGCCACCCCAGGGCTCAAAATCGGCACCATTTGCCACAGTTTGTGGTTGTTGTGTGCGGATCGTGAGTTGTTGACGGGGCGGAAGGTGACCTGTGCCCACAACATCGTCTGCGACGTGGAAAACGCCGGCGGTGAAGTGATTTATGAAGGGGACGGCACCGCCGATCTGGTGGTGGATGGCAATTTGATTTCCGGCAAACACCCGGCCGTCACCCAGCAATTCATGGAAACCTTGGTCGCGGCCATCGAAGCCTGATCGCCGCCGGTTGCGGTTCGGAATCGTTACCGTCAAAGCGCCATCTTTGGGGAATGCGCCATGGGTATCCGCCGGTTTTGGACTTGGTTCACCTTGACGATGCTGGTCGTCTTGACCGCCATCGGGGCGGTTGGGGGACAACCGGGGGACGGAAATTTGCCATTGCCCCTCCCCCGCCGCTCGCCGACACCGGTGGCCTACGAGGCCCGCTTGAGTCCGGCCCAAGAACCCGGCGAAGAGGAAGAGACCCCCCCCTTTGTGCCGGCCCAGTTCGCTCCACCAAGCCTTCCGTCCCTCGGCCAAACGTCC
>JAAUUG010000292.1 GCA_012031195.1 Oscillatoriales cyanobacterium SM2_1_8 | reverse complement strand
TAGTTGCGTTCTTGGGATTCGAGGCTATTCAGGTTGGGGTAATGGGTAGGAATTTGCGCCCTGGTTGGCGTGGGGAACGCTCTTCGCCCAGGTTTGCTGTGGTTGTGGCCGCCGGTCAACGTTGCGCGGCAAATTTGGCAGTACGGGGTGAATGTGCCGGTGGTGGACGAATGGGTGATCCCCAAGTTGTTGCCCAAGGTGGCGGCGGGGACGGCGACCCTGGGGGATTTTGTCGCCCAGTTTAACGAACACCGGATTGCGGTGCCGCGCCTCCTCATTGCGATGCTGGCCCCTTGGACGCAGGGAGATATCCGGGGCGAGTTGTGGTTGGCGTGGGGGTTGGCGGGCTTGTTTTCCTGGGGGTTGGCCAGGCATTTGGGGTGGGGTTGGCGTTATGTATTGGCCCATGGGGCTCGTGTTTTTCCCGTCCCAGTGGGAAATTTACGCGGTCGGGCTGTATTTCAAGTATTGGTTGCCCCCCAATGCTTTGGTTTGGGCGGCTGTGTGGGTGCGGCCCTGGTGGGGCGGGGTGTGGGCGCCTTGGCCAGTTTTTCGGTGGGCAGCGGTTTGTTGGTCTGGCCGGCCCTGGTGCCCGTATACCAGCGGTTCGGTTGGCGGTGGTTGGCGGCAGGGGCGGGGTGCGTGGGGGTCTACGCCTGGAATTATGTCCGCCCCGACGATCGCGTGGGCCTTGCTACCGTCTTGGCCCACTTGCCCCAGTTGTTGCGCTATGGGTTGGCGTTTTGGGGAGGGCCCTTTGCCGGCGGTCATCCGTCCCTGGCCGTGGCGATCGGGGGCATCCTGGTGGGGGCGATCGCCTGGGGTTGGCGACGGGGCAACCGCCACAAACTGGGGTACGCCCTCCTGATCTACGGATTGTTGTGCGGTTTGTTGGTGGGGGTGGGGCGCTTTTTTGATGGCCCCGCCCAAGCCCTGACCTCCCGCTATGGCCCCCTGTCCCTTTGCGTGGCCGTGGGCACGGCGATTGTGGCCCCCCCTCTGACTCGATGGTGGCGGCTGGCCCTGGCGATCGCCTTGGTGACTGCTTTGGTGCCGGCGCAAGTGGCCGCCGAGGGCACGCTGGCCTATTTGCAGCAAGATCGATTGTTGGGCAAAACCTGCCTGCTTTGGCACTACCAAATCCCCCAACGGGAATGCACCGCCAAACTCAACCCCAACAAAGTGGAGGTGGTCATCGATCGGGCCCCATGGCTAGATGCTTTGGGGTATTTGCAGCCAGGATTGCGATCGCACCGCCGCTTGCAGCCGGAAGCCCCGGGCGATTATGGCTACCTGGAAGGGCAAACGGGCGATCGGGCATGGGGTTGGGCAATCCTGCCCTTCAAACAACGCTACGCCGATGGGGTGGTGGTGGGATGCAACACAGCCGAAGGCATCGTGGCGGTACGGGTCGCCGATCGCCGCCAGCCCGGGGCGACTTAGTTCAAGCCTTGGGCCCTGGGTACCTGTGGAGCGGTTGGGAAGCCGACCTTGGGGGCATTGATTGTGCCGGCCACTACCAAGCCTTCGCCTTCGATACCGATACCGCCCGCGTGTATCCACTCCGCCCCTTGACGTCGCCGGTTTTGCGCTAAAGTTTTGGGCAAGGAGGACAGCAAACATGGCGGTTCACGCATACCTAGAACGCATCCGGGACGGGGTTTCTACCTGGAACCATTGGCGGAGTCTCCACGCCGATTTGCGGGGCATCGATCTCAGTGCCGCCGACCTGAGCGCGTCGATCTCCGGGACATCAACTTGAGCTACGCCAATTTGCGGGGCACCAGTTTTCGCTACAGCGGCTTGCAGGGGGCCAACTTTCGCGGTGCCGATCTCAGCATGGCCAACCTCGGCAAATCTTCGCCCATCGGCGCCAACTTCAGCAACGCCCACCTGAGCATGGCCAACCTCAGTTCCTCCCACATCAGCAGTGCCGATTTCAAGTATGCGGATTTGCGGGGCAGCAACCTGGCGGATGCCGATTTCACCGCCAGCGATTTTCGCTACGCCAACCTCAGCTTGTGCAACCTGCAACGGGCCAACCTCAGCCTGTCCAACTTGATGGGGGCCAACCTCACCCGCGCCGATTTGCGGCAATGCGATGCCGTGGGCTCGGATTTTAGCCGGGCCAGCCTCAACGAAGCCAACTTGGCCGGCAGCAACCTCAGCGAAGCCCTGCTGGTGGGCACCGAAGCGATCGCCGCCAATTTGACCGATGCCTTGCTCAACGAGGCCAACCTCACTCGCAGCAACCTGATTGGAGTCAACGGGCAACGGGCTTCCCTGTGCAGTTGCGATGCGATCGCCACCGATTTACCGGCGCCGACTTCACCGATGCCGACTTTACCGGCGCCGATCTCAGCCGGGCCAACTTTGCCCGCGCCATCGGCCTGCAACCTGGACAATGGCTGCGCTGCCACCTCTACGGCACCGTCGATGCCAAAGGCCTTTTGCAAACCAATGTTTAGAGCATTTTCCCGCCCCAACCAAGCCCTGACCCATCACCATCGCTCCGATCCGGAGGCACTCTTCAAGCACACACCAACGCGGTAAAATTTGGCCAACCTCTATCCCGGTACGCACCATGGCATCCCAATACCGATTGGTTACCCGCAGCGATTTTGACGGCATTGCCTGCGCGGTGTTGCTGCGGGAACTGGACTTGGTGGATGAAATTGCTTTTGTCCACCCGAAAGATATGCAAGACGGCAAAATTCCGGTAAGCGATCGCGACATTACCGCCAACTTGCCCTACGTCGAAGGGGTTCATCTGGCCTTCGATCACCACCTCAGCGAAACCCTGCGTCTTTCGGAAATCCGCGAAAACCACATCATTGAAGCCGAAGCCCCCTCGGCCGCCCGCGTGATTTACGACTACTACGGCGGGGCCCTGCGTTTTCCCAAGGTCGCCCCAGACTTGATGACGGCCGTGGACAAATCCGATGCCGCGCAGTTCACCCGCGAAGAAGTGCTGAATCCCCAAGATTGGGTGTTGCTCAGCTTTTTGATGGATGCCCGCACCGGATTGGGGCGCTTCCGGGAGTTTCGTATCTCCAACTACGATTTGATGATGAAATTGGTGGACATGTGCCGCGATCGCCCAATCGCCGACATTCTGGCCGATCCCGATGTCCAAGAACGGGTGGAACTTTACCAAGAGCAAGCCCTCCCCTTCCGCGACCAACTGCTGCGCTGCACCGAAGATCGGGGAAACTTTATTTTGATCGACCTGCGGGCCGAAGACCCCATCTACGCCGGCAACCGCTTCTTGCCCTACGCCCTGTTTCCCAACTGCCGCGTTTCGGTGCACATCCTGCGGGGCAAAGAAGGTCAAAATACCGTGTTCGCCCTCGGCAAGTCGATTTTCGATCGCACCTCCAACCTGGATATTGGCGCGCTCTGCCTCCGGTATGGGGGCGGCGGCCACGCCAACGCCGGCACCTGCCAAATCCCCCTCGCCACCACCGCCGCGGTGCGCCAAGAACTGGTGGATGTCCTGCAACGGGAAGCCTAACCAGCCTAAGTATATTTACTCATATTTTGCAACGAAAAAAATCCCCCCAATAGGACGAGCGATCGCCGTCACGTTTTGGGGCATACTGATCGCAGGTTAAGAGTTGAAACAAATTGCGCATGACCGGCATGAAGGCGCGGCAGCGGTCGCGGGTGAGCATCCTGGAAGTGGTGGGATGGTTTGGGATTTGGTGTTGG
>JAAUUG010000291.1 GCA_012031195.1 Oscillatoriales cyanobacterium SM2_1_8 | reverse complement strand
CGCCCACCTCGGTACCGGGGGAGCCGCAGGAGCCGACCGGTGGTGGTGCCAATCAAACCGGCGGTGGTCTCGGGCCAGACCCCTACCCACAGGAGGCGATCGCCCTCGTCCAAGCCCATGGCGGTGTTGCCCCGGGCCGTGAGTTTGCCAAATTCGGCCCCATCGATCCGTTTGGCCCGCCCCCCCCGACTGATGCCCACCAGGGGCAGGGTGGGATCGTTGGGCCACAGGGCCACCGGCACCCCGGCGCCTTCGGGCAACAACGCCACCAAAGGGGTGCCACGGCTGCGCTTGCCGACCGGTAAACCCGAGACTGGTACCCCAACACCCGACCGGTATCGCAAACACCCACAGGCGCGATCGCTCTGGGTGGCCATAGCCGCCACGGTGCCATCGTCCGGGGTGAGCCAGGGGGTCATGTCCTGGCCATCGACGCGCTTCACATAGCCTTTGTGCAACCAATGCACCACCGTGGGCAGGCTGGGGGCAGCGGCGGCGATGGGGGGGGGCGACGGCCGGTGCCGGCACGATGCGGGTTCGCCGTTCATCGCCAAATTGCTTTTTGAGCGATCGCAATTCTTTTTCAGGGCCTTCAGCAGTTCCCGGCGATCGCCCAACAATTTGTCCAAGTTTTGTTGTTGGTGGGTGAGGGTTTCCCGCTCTTTGACCAGTTCCTGTTGTTCCAGGGCCGTCAACCGCCGCAGGGGCATGGCCAACACCGCTTCGCTCTGGGCCGGGGTCAGTCCGTACACTTCTTGCAACCGTTGTTTGGCGATCGCATTGTCGGCAGCCTGTTGCAGCAAGGCCATCACCCCCGGGATGTCGGCCAAAACGGTTTGCAACCCGGCCACCAAAGCCAGGCGATCGCCCACCGTTTGCCGTTGATGCCGGTATTGGCGGGTGAGGGTCGCCTCCCGAAATTGCAGAAATTCCTGGAGCAGTTCCCGCAACCCCAGTTGTTTGGGTTGGGCCCCCACCAACGCCAAAAACACCGCGCTGAAATTGTCTTGCAACGGGGTCTGTTGATAAAGCTGCTGCAACAGGGGGTTCCGGGGGCACATCCCGCCGCAATTCGATCACCACCCGCATCCCGGTGCGATCGCTTTCGTCCCGCAGATCGGCGATGCCCTCCAATTTGCCCTTTTCCACCAACTCGGCAATCCGGGCAATCCATGCCGCCTTGTTCACCTGAAAGGGCAGTTCCGTCACCACAATGGCCGGGCGCGATCGCTTCCCTTGCCCCAGGGTTTCGATATGGATAACCCCCCGCAACCCAAAATGCCCCGCCCCGTTCGATAGATTTCTGCAAACCCGCCATCGTCCAACAACAGGCCGCCGGTGGGAAAATCCGGCCCCAAAACCCATTGCTGCAAAGCCGTGCTGTCCAGTTCTGGACGATCGATCAGGGCGATCGCCGCCTCCACCACTTCCCCCAGGTTGTGGGGCGGAATGTTGGTGGCCATGCCCACGGCAATGCCGGTGGCCCCATCCAACAGCAAAAACGGCAACCGGGCTGGCAACACCAGGGGTTCCCGCTGCGATCCGTCGAAATTGTCGCCAAAATCGACCGTGTGTTCCCCCAAATCCGGCAACAACCCTTCGTGGGCGATCGCCGCCAGCCGGCACTCGGTGTAGCGCATGGCCGCCGCCGGATCGTCGTCGATCGAGCCAAAGTTGCCGTGGCCGTCGATCAGGGGATACCGACAGGAAAAATCCTGCACCAGCCGCACCAAGGCATCGTAAACCGCCTTGTCGCCGTGGGGATGGTACTTCCCCAACACATCGCCCACCACCCGGGCACATTTGCGGTAGGGGCGATCGGGCCGCAACCCCAATTCCAGCATGGCGTACAAAATGCGGCGATGCACCGGCTTCAGACCGTCCCGCACATCCGGCAACGCCCGCCCCACAATCACGCTCATGGCGTATTCCAGGTACGATCGCTGCATTTCGGTCTGCAACGATACCGGGATCACCTTGCCGCCCGGCCCCGGGGGCAATATATCCAGTTGGCGAGGGGCCATACCAGCGACCGCAAAATCCGTTTTGTTACGTTAACACCCTAGGCCCGTCCCCATCGCCCCAACCAACGCCATATTCGCAAACAAAAATTTTCAATCCGCTCCGCCCACCGATCCAACCACAACAAAAATTCCACCAGCGGCCCGTAGGCATACCCCAAAAACACGGCCCGGGTTTCGAGCACAGGGGGTGGCCCTGGGGCAGGGGAACTTTCCGGTGGGGCAAGGCCAACGGGTCTTGGCGCGATCGCCCCAGCCGCGTCCGGCAAGGAGGAGGGCGCCGCCGCCGCGAAATTCCGCTCCGTGGCCGTGGGCAAAGCGGGCTTGGCACGACCAAAGTAATAGGCGATCGCTTCGGCCAAAATTTCCGCAAAGCTTTTGCGAGGTACGCGGCGATCGAGGGTCGTAGTTGGGGGGGCCAAAGCGCCAGCCCGCAGGTGTTGCACCGAAGCCCGCCACGCCCGTACCAAGCGGATAGGGACTCCGGCGGCCAACCGGCGCGGGTGTTTGGGGGGTACCTCGGCCGGCAGCCCTGTCAACCACAACGGCGGCGGCGGCGGCTCCGCTCCGGGGGGCAACAAGCGTTGGAGGGTGGCTTCCCACACCGGGGCGATCGCCGGTTGCAGTTTGGCCACAACTTGGGTCGCTACTTGCTCTGTCCAACCGACGAGGACGGTTTGTACTTGGTGGAGGGGGCGTTGCAGCCGTTGGCGCGTTTGCCGTCCCCATTGCACCGGCCACGATTGGGCCAACCACCGAAACAAACGACTGCGAAAGAGGGACATCCGCCCTACCCTAAGCTTTCCCCTAGAATAGACCCTATGGCTGCGTTTGCTGATTGGTATCGACGGGCCCGCCAAGAGGCGATCGCCGCCGACATTGCCCCGGCCGAGTTGGATTGGCTGATTGTGCAGGATTTGGCGGTCGCAAAACTGGCTTTGCGGTTGGGGGATGTGGAACCCACGGCGGCCGCCCTGGCCCGACTGCAAACCCTGTGGGCCCAACGCCGCGATCGCCGCACCCCGGTGCAGTATTTGGTTGGGTTTGTCCCTTGGCGCGATCTACGGTTGGAGGTCACCCCCGCCGTGTTGATTCCCCGCCCGGAAACCGAACTCCTGATCGATCTTTGCCAAGCCTTGATGCAGCCCCCACCGGGGGTTCCCCTCGCCGATTTGGGCACCGGCAGCGGGGCGATCGCCCTGGGGTTGGCCCGTACTTTTCCCCAAAACCCGATCCATGCCGTAGACATCAGCGCCGAAGCCTTGATCGTCGCCCAATCCAATGCGGAACTTAACGGCTTGGGCGATCGCCTGATTTGGCATCAAGGCTCTTGGTTGGCTCCCTTGGCACCGTGGGCCGGGCAATTCGCGGCGATCGTGGCCAACCCCCCCTACATTCCCACCGCCGAAATCTCTGCCCTGGCCCCCGAAGTCCGGGACTGGGAACCCTGCTTGGCGTTGGATGGGGGCCCTACGGGTTTGGCGTGCCTGCATCACCTTATTGTTACCGCCCCCCGGTATTTGCGCCCTGGGGGACTGTGGGCCGTCGAAGTCATGGCGGGTCAAGGGGCGATCGTCGCCCAGCAATTGGCGGCCACCGGGCATTGCCGCGATGTTCAAGTCCACCCCGACGACAACGGCCTCGATCGCTTTGTCACGGCCTACCGCCAACCCTAGCGATCGCCCAAAAAATTCCCCAGCGGTTAAGGCCGGGGGATGGCGGGGGGAAC
>JAAUUG010000290.1 GCA_012031195.1 Oscillatoriales cyanobacterium SM2_1_8 | reverse complement strand
ATGGCCCTGGGCCCCTTCCCCGTGATGGAGTCGGGGATCGTGCTGTCGGGGCTGGTGGGCGGTTTGTTGGTGGCGTTGGCGGTGCGGTTGCCGGCGGCGATGGGCATGGCGATCGCCGGCGTGTTGGCGATCGCCCACGGTTGGGCCCACGGGGCGGAAATGCCCGCAGCGGGGGACGGCTTGGCCTACGGCTTGGGGTTTGGGCTGGCAACGTCCTTGCTGTTGCTCAGTGGGATTGGGCTGGCGAGTGTGTGCCAAAGGTGGGAACAGCCCCGCAGCTTGCAGGGAATCGGGGCCTTGCTGGCCCTCAGCAGTTTGTACCTGTGGTTTGCCTAAAAAGTTTTGCCCCTTATCGGTAAAATGGGACGCAATTCTTAGCCCTCGTGCTGTGACCCCTCCCCTCCCGACCCTCTTGGTGACCGGTGGCGCCGGTTTCATCGGTGCCAATTTTGTGTTGCAAATGCGCCAACGGCAGCAAGCCACGGTGATCACCCTGGACAAGCTCACCTATGCCGGCAACTTGCAGAGCCTGGCGCCCCTGAAGGACGATCCCCACCATCGGTTTGTGCGGGGGGACATCGGCAATCGGGAACTGGTGGCCCACCTGCTCGAACAATTCCAACCGGCGGCGATTGTCAATTTTGCAGCGGAAAGCCACGTCGATCGCTCGATTGTGTCGCCGGAACCGTTTCTGCAAACCAATGTGTTGGGGACGGGGGCCCTCCTGGAAACGGCTTGCCGTTACTGGCAGCGGTTGACGGGCGATCGCCGCGATCGCTTTCGCTTTTTGCACGTCTCGACCGATGAGGTGTACGGCTCCCTGGGGCCCGACGATCCTCCCTTCACCGAGACCACGCCCTTTGCCCCCAACAGTCCCTATGCCGCTTCCAAAGCCGCCGCCGATGGCTTGGTGCGGGCATTTTTCCACACCTATGGGTTGCCGGTGATTACCACCAACTGTTCCAACAACTACGGCCCCTATCAATTTCCCGAAAAACTGATCCCGCTGATGATTTTGCAGGCCCTTGCGGGCAAGCCGCTGCCAATCTACGGAGACGGTCAAAACGTGCGGGACTGGTTGTACGTGGCCGACCATGTGGCAGCCCTGGCCCAGGTCTGGCAAAAAGGTTTGCCCGGCGAAACCTACAACATCGGTGGGCGCAACGAATTGACCAACCGGGAGGTGGTGCACCAAATTTGCGATCTTTTGGATTCTCGGCAACCGGGGCCCCAGTCCTACCGCGCCCAAATCGCCTTTGTGAAGGATCGGCCAGGACACGATCGCCGCTACGCCATTGATTGCCGCAAAATGGAACGGGAATTGGGCTGGCAACCGCAGGAAACGTTTGCGACGGGTCTGGCCAAAACCGTAGACTGGTACCTGACCAACCCGGACTGGATTGCTGGCGTGCGATCGGGAGAATACCAAACGTGGCTCGCGCGGCAGTACGGCGAGGGATGAGTGGGCCGGGCCCGGCATCGTCAACGCGATGGGCTGCCCTGGCCCCTGCAGGGTTTTTGGATTTTTATCGGACTGGTGTTGACGGTGGGGGGGCAACCTCCTCCAACCCTTTGCGTGGCTGCCTTGGTTGGGGGGCAAGCCCTGGCCATTCAGTCTTCCTGGCAAGTGGGCGCGGTGCTGTTTACCGCCTGCATGGGGGGCAAAACCGTCGGGGCGATCGCCCAAATCGGCTATTTGGCCTTGGGGCTGAGCGGATTTGGGGTGTTTTGGGAAGGGGGCGGTTTGGATTATGTCCGCAGTCCGTCCTTCGGCTATTTGCTGGGCTTTGTCCCCGGGGCTTGGATTTGCGGCCACCAAGTGTACCGCCGGGCCCCCACCCTCGAAAATCTGGCCTTTGGTTGTTTTTGCGGCTGGGTGACCATCCACCTCTGCGGTGCGGCCTACCTGGGGCTGAGCCACCTCACCCGCTGGGGAGAAGTGGGCCCCCTCCTTGTCCGTTACTCCTTGAACATTGCCCCCGATCAGCTGGTGATGATCTGCGCCGTGACCCTCTTGGCTTGGCTCCTGCGCAAGGTGTTGATGTACTAAATTGGGTGCACCAGTTGGTATAGTCAATTTAGTTAAGAATAGAACGACTACGATTGTTTTGATTGCCTTTACTCCCCTCTCCCTGACTGAGAGAGGGGCTGGGGGTGAGGGCAAGATTGTCGCAAACACATTTGAAATGACTATACATAGCTGTTTTGTATAGCGACGAGACAAAACAACTCGGGTCGCAGGGGCGAAGCCCCCGTATTGGTTCTATTAGACTTTCGTTGGGTAGGAAAAACTGTGTCAATTTTAATTAAAATGACTATGTTTAGCATCACCCTTGATGCCATATCGAGCCATCGCCAAGATTTAACCCCAAAACTCCCAGTGCTAAAATTCTGACACCGGAAGTTTTGAGGCTGTTTGGGGATTGCGAGCGTGGAGCTCAGGTAGGTCTCAAATAAGGCTAAGATCAAACCTGAGATAGGAAAGAATTTGGGAAACCAGAGATTGGTTTGAGACTTGTTTGAGATTGATTTGAGATTGATTTGAGATGGAATGAAGGCTTACTTAAAGCCAATTGCCGCTTGCCACACAAACGCCAACAACAAGAAAAAGACAGGAATCACCGGCAACACATCGACAAGGGGAGAAAACATCCGATAGGCTTCGGGGAGGGTTGCCAAAATCATGTTCCAAACTCCTGATTTTTATTGCATCGATAATTATGCGCCAAATTGTACCATGGGCCAGACCCTGAGGGGGGTAGGGCCTTGGGTGCCGTAAAATGGAGGCAAGTTGTGCGCGAGGGGCGGCATGGAAAAAAGACAAGCCGGGTGGGCGATCGCCTGATGGTGGGGCTAGCCTTGGGTCTGATGGGGTGGGTACCGCCCGCGGCAGCGGTTATTCAGGTCAAGGTCGAAAATTTATCCTACGAGCCGTGTCCCCCGGAAGCCTCGGCCAACATGGTGTTGGGGGGGGGCACCCTCTCCGCCAATTGTTTTCGGGTGAAGGGTTTGGCGGTGAACGCTTCGGGCAAGACCCTTTACAATGCCGATGTCTTTGGGCGCATTTACGATGCCGACGGCAACGATGCGATGCCGGAGCGGGGGCGGTTGGGTTCCATCGACGAATTGCCGCCGGGAAACACCCCGTTTGAAATTACGGTGAGCGTGCCGGCGGAACAGGCGGAGCCCTTGCAGCTCAAACAATTCAAGGCGACAGGGTTTGCCGGCAAAGTGCGGCGTTAGGGAGTGAATGGGGTGGAACACGAAACGGTAGCGGGGGAAACCCCTGGAATTTTACCTGAGATTTTGGAAGAGCCCTTGGCCGAGACCTTAGCCGAGCCTTCAGCAAAACCTTTGGTGGATGGCTTCGAGACCATCGCCCAACTGCGGCAAGAAGAGCAGGCGTTGCAACAAAGCATTGCCCAACTGCAGCAAGAAGAGCAGGCGTTGCAACAAAGCATTGCCCAGCGGCAACAGGAACAGCAAGCCCTAGTGGGGGAGCAATTGGCGCGGCTGCGGGAGTCTTTGCAGGCATCTTTGGACGAGTGGTCCCAGCGCAAACAGGCCCTAGAGGATGCGATCGCGGTGTTGCAGCGCAAGCAGGAGCGGGTGCAACAGGAGATGCGGACTACCTATGCGGGCACTTCCCAGGAAATTGCGGTGCGGGTCCAAGGGTTTCGGGATTACTTGGTGGGCAGTTTGCAGGATTTGGTTGCTGGGGTGGAAAGGTTGAACCTGATGCCGGAGGCTCCCCCCCC
>JAAUUG010000289.1 GCA_012031195.1 Oscillatoriales cyanobacterium SM2_1_8 | reverse complement strand
CGCGTCCAAATCGACGATCGCCGCAGGCAATCTGGCCAAAACATAGACTATATTCGGGTAGGTTCGGACATCGAAGGAAAAGGGATTTGGGGTCTGCGCCGTCCGACTGAGCGCTCACGCCGAACCCCCAGCCAGGGGTCTCACCCCTACACCCCGTCCCAACCAAGTTATTTGCAGCTAGATAACAGCTATATGTAGGAGGCGAGGGGGATTGGTCAGGTTGCGGTGGTGTCGGTTTCGGGAGGGTCAGCCTGGTGTTTGGGGTTGGATACCACCGGCCAAAGGCTGCGGGTGGCGATCACCGAAGTGCCGGCCCACGGAGAACCGCCAATCCTGCGCTACATCGTCGGGTGCGATCGCCCGTTGGGTCGAGAAACCAGTGCTTTGGCCCATCCCATTTTGCAGGAATTGTGGGAGCAAGCGGGCAATCCCCCCTGGTCAACGTTGGCCTTCGTTGCCGTCGCTACGGGGCCCGGCAGCTTCACCGGCACCAGGGTGGGCGTGGTTTCGGCCCGTACCTTGGGGCAACAACTGGGCACGGCCGTGTTTGCGATCGCCGAGGCCGACCTTATCATGGGCGAAACCGTGGGCGAAAATTCAGAAATCCCCCTCTTCTTGCCTTTGCTGGAGGAAGCTTGGCAACGCTGGCAACGGGGCGATCGGCCGTCCTGGCAAGATGCCTACCCGCTGTACGGAAATACCTACGGAGGGGAGGGAAAGCCCTCTCCTTGAACCCCAACGCAGGTGATAAACTGAAGACAGAGACACAGCCTTGCGCAACGGCACAGGGTCTGAAAAAACAGTTGGCGAAACAAAAAGATTTTGGCGCAGGTTTTTGAGGAAGCAACCCAAAAACGTCCAAAATTTTGGCTAAGTAATTGTGCCAGTGCCAAAGCCAAATGTGAGGCCCAAATTCAAGAGCCAAAATTCAAAACCTAAGTCTCAAAGGTGCAAGCCTTAAAATTCGCGCCAAAGACCCTCAGGGGTTAGACCCGCCATTGTTTAGGGATTGGGGCTTAGGGGTTGGGGGCCAAGGGTTCGGCAAATGCAGGGCATTGCCCAGGGAAGTTTTCAGCAAGAAGAGGGGGATCGGCCATGCTGCAAGAGCCACGCACCATTCGGAACTACCAAAAGATCGCCGATACCCTGGTGGAATTGTGGGAGCGGGGCTACCGTCGGGACGAACTGCGTTGTATGTTGACGGCTATTTGGCGGCTCTTCGCCAGAACAATTGGCTGGAACCCCACCTCATTCATCGCCTGGAAGAAGAGGTGATCCGCTTTCTCCACGATGCCAGCAACTTCACCGGCGGCAACGGCGGTGAAGTTGCTGGCTATCCCGTGCCCGAAATGGAATTGGATCGCTGGGCTTGAGCGTGCCCCCTGGGGCGAGAGGGGCCAAACCTATCTGTTCGTTCACCAGAGCCAATCAGCGCAAAGTCAGAGCGGAGAGGGGAGTCCCACCATCGGGCGATCGCCAAGGGGGGCGCCCATATTGGGAAACATGTCTCGGAACAGGGGCAGGATTTCTTGGGCAAAAGCCGCGGCGGCCTTCGAGCAATAGCGGTGGGGGTTGGTCAAGTAGTGCAACGTGCGGCGGATGGTCACCCCTTCGATTTCGAGGCGGCAGAGGGAGCCGGCCAACAATTCCTTTTCGATGGCGGTCACGGATAGAAAAGCCGCTCCCAAGCCAGCTTGAACCGCATTTTTGATGGCTTCGATCGAATTGAGTTCCATTTCGATGTTGAGTTTGCGGGCATCCACGCCGCTGCGTTCCAGCACCCGGTCAATGGTTTTGCGGATGGTCGATTGGGCATCAAGAACGATAAACTGAAGCAGATAGAGGGTATCCACGGTAATCGCGGGCGATGAATTGGCCGCCAAAACATGGTTGGCGGGCACTACCAAAGCCAGCTCGTCTTCGGCGTAGGGCACGACCTTGAGTTCCGACTGCAAATCCGGCGGGATTTCGCCCCCGACAATGGCCAGATCGATCGCCCCGTTGGCAACGCTCCAGGCCGTGCGACGGGTAGAATGAACGTGCAGTTGCACGGCCACATCGGGATACCGTCGCCGAAACACGCCAATCAAGCGCGGCATGAGGTAGGTACCCGTAGTCTGACTGGCTCCGACCAACAGCGATCCGCCGTGCAAATGCTGCAAATCGTCGATGGCCCGGCAAGTCTCTTGGCACAGGTTCAGGATGCGATCGCCGTATTCCAACAAAAGCCGACCGGCTTCGGTCAGTTGGGCCCGCCGACCGCCGCGATCGAACAAAGGGACGTTCAATTGGCGTTCCAGGTGCTGCACCTGCAGGCTCACGGCCGGTTGCGAGACGTACAGACTATCGGCGGCGCGTTTGAAACTTCCCTCTGCGGCGATCGCCTTGAGAATGCGCAACTGGTCTAAGGTAAACGGAATGTCGATCATGGGAGACAGCGGGCGATCGTGAGCCGGGAGGTAGTGCAAGACTTTTTGAATGTAACAGGAATTGCCGGTGTTGCTCTGATCAACCGCCGAATTCGTCCTTGTTTCGTCCGGTTGGACGATCGCCTCGACAGCAGCCAGCAAATCGCGCTGAGCCAGGGATTGTTGCAGGTGGTGGGCGATACCTCCGAAGAGTTTGATGCTTTTGAGTTTTGGTTTGCCGAAGGGCGGGTGTTCCTCTATAAGTTGGCCAACGGCTTGATTTTGTTGGTGTTGACCGATCACCGTTTGGATGCGGAAGCCTACGAGCAACATTTGCGTCAGTTGCAAGCCGATTTTGCCCAAGATACTTACCAAGTGTTGGCGACGTTCAAGCAAATTGCGGGGACGGTGAACAGCAACAGCCGTACCCTCACCCGAACTTTGGGCAACGTGCCCAAACCGCCGCCGCCGCCGCCCCCCCCCCGCCCCGCCGAAGCCGACGGAACAGTACAGCAAGCCCACACGAGCGGTACCCAAACGCAGCGCTGTGGTGGCCGCCATGAACGAACTGAGCGCCTACGGTACGCAATACCTGGGCAAAATGGTTGTAGCCAACTACTGGCGGGGGAGCCGTCCCGATTTGGCGGAGCTGCAAAAGTTTGAGATTGACCGCCATGGCAACATCGCCCACCCCGAAGGCAATGCTCCGTGTCCGGAGGCGGAATTGCAAGCGGTGCAAACTTGGGTCAAAGATTATGTTGGGCGTTGCAGCCAAGTGATCCGCAACCTCGATGCCATGGTTCGCCAGGATTGCCCTCAGGTTTACCAATTGTTCCTGACCAAGGCGCCACCTTAAAAAGTGTTGCCCCGTCGAGTTTCTTATAGTCAATTTAATTAAAAATGGGGCGACCACGATTGTTTTGATTGCCTTTACTCCCCTCTCCCTTCCTGGAGAGGGGCTGGGGGTGAGGGCAAGACTGTCGCAAACACATTTGAAATGACTATATGTTTTCTCGCCTATGCTTCCAAGTGGCTATGTTCGGGTAGGTTCGGACACCGAAAGAAAAGGGAATTTGGGGGCTTCGACCCCAGCCAGGGGTTTCACCCCTGTATCCCATCCTAATCAAGCTGTTTACAGCTATAGAATTCAGCGACCTAGGCCGCAAAGCGGACGCCCTGGAGACCCTATCCGAGGAGCAGCTCATGGTTTTGCATCACCATCCCATCGCCCCCTTGTCTTTGCTGTGAGTTCGACGACAAGGGTTTCGATGAGAATTCTCTCCGCGTCCTGTTTCTCCAATTGCCCTCATCCCCTGGCCCCTTCTCCCAGGGGCGGGAGAAGGGGGAAAAAGAGAGGTTTTTGGCG
>JAAUUG010000020.1 GCA_012031195.1 Oscillatoriales cyanobacterium SM2_1_8 | reverse complement strand
GTCCACCCTGCTGGGGGCGCAGCCCCCAAACCCCCTTTCACGCCCATGTCCGGACTTACCCGAATATATAGTCATTTTAATTAAACTGACACGGTTTTTCCTGCCAAACGAAAGTCCAATAGAACCAATACGGGGGCTTCGCCCCTGCGACCCGAGTTGTTTTGTCTCGTCGTATGCAAAACAGCTATACAGGCGCATTCTTAATTAAAATGACTGTAGCTAGAGACGATGCCGATGTCCTCGACACCCCTAATGTCAACAAAACCTAGGCAGCGATCGCCATCCCAGGGGACGTGCGTTCGAGCCTAGCGGGAGCGTACAGGTCATTGGGGTGCATTTTGCCGCAAATGGCGTTCCACCAAAATCCAGGCGGCCAAATCATCCACCGGTGTGGGCGGGGTTTGCAGACCCAAGGGCACCCACCGTCGCCATCCCTGGGGCGGGCACACCTGCCAATAGCGGGTCCGGGCCTCTTCGGTGGAATGGCTTTCGTTGACCACGACCATGGGTATCCCCAGGGTTTGCATGGCGTTTTGCCAGGCGCGCGAGGTGGTGCTGTGGCCCAAAATCAGCTTTTGAAAACCATAGCGACGATGCCAATGTTGGGTTCGCGCCAAGGTATCGGCACTGGGGACAATTTCCCGATGGAGCAGTTGGGCGCGATCGTCGCACACCGCCAACCCGCACTTATCCCGTCCCGGATCCACGCCCAACCAAAAGGCCATCAGCGCTCAAAGTAGGGCAGACAAAACGAGCGGGCGATCGCACATTCGCCGGTACCTAGCCCTTGGCACTGGATTCGGGCATGGGCTTCGGCGCGATCGAGGGTGCTGGCCCAACCGGTGCCGGCCGCCCCGACGCTGCTCTCGGCGATCGCCAGGCAAGCATTTTCGGCCCACACCAAGACCCGGCAATTGCCCACACCGGCCGTCCGTTCGCATTCCTGCAGGGCGCGTTTTTCGGCCCCGTCCCGACTTTCGTAGTTCCAGGCGTAACCCTTGGCCCGGGATTCGGGATTGGCCGCCCGGGCGATCGCCCCGTAGCGTGCGTAGGCAGCCATGGTGCCCCACCCCGTCATCAACAATCCCAACAGCAACATCCGGATCGGCTTGACCATAAAAGTTTAGCCACGACGGTTTGGTTTTATTGTGCCCCAAAAACCCTTGGTAGGATAGAGCCATTCTTTGCGGAGTTTCCTGGTGCATCCCCGTCCTTGGCTATGGGTTGTGGCGGCTGCCGGCATGGCCGCGACCGCTTGGTTTGTGTGGGCTCCGTCTCCCCCAGCGCCGCCGGACCGAGGGCAGTCCCCCGGTTCCACCCTCGACCGCATTGTCTTGACGGAATTCAACGAACAGGGGGAAAAAATTTGGGAATTGACGGCGCGCACCGCCGAATACCAAGAGGAAAGTCGGGTAACGGTGGTCACCCAAGTGGCCGGCAAATTTTTTCGCAACGGCAAACCCATCATCGAAGCAACGGGAGAAGGGGGCACCGTCAACCAAAACAACCGCGAAATCGTGATTCGTGGCAGTGTGCGGGCGGTATCGCTGGAAGAAAAAGCGATCGTGACCGCCGAACAAATGGTCTGGCAGGCGGATTTGGACGTGTTGACCGCCACCGGCAAGCTCAAATTGGAACAGCCCGACCGGGGTTTGCGGATTTCCGGCAAAGTGTTGCGGGCCCGCCCCAGCCAAAGCGAATTTGCGATCGAAGACAACGCCGAAGCGACCGTTGCCAAGCCCCCGCTTAAATTTATCGGGCCGGCCTTGATTTGGAATGCGGCCAAAAACACCGTCACCGCCCCGTTTCCGTTTGGGGTGCGGGAAACCGCGCAAGATTTGCGGGTACGGGCCGACCAGGGCATGTGGGACATCGGCAGCGGTCGGATTGCCTTTCGGGGGCAAGTGCGGGCCCGGGCCCCCCGGTTTGCGCTGGAGGTCAATACCGCCGAATCGTTTTGGGACATTGCCCAACAAAGGATTGTGTTGCCCACCGCCCTGACCGCCACCGACCAAGGGCGGGGCATTTCCCTGCGGGCCACCCAAGGGGAAGTGAATTTTGCGGGCGATCGCCTGGTGTTGACGGGGGAAGTCGCCGCCCGGGCCCTCAGCCCCCAAGCCGACATTCAAGCCGATCGCATCGAGTGGGCGATCCCTAGCCAGGAAGTGGTAGCCACCGGCGGCGTCCGCTATCGGCAGGCGGAACGGGACTTGGACGTGGCCGGCGAAAGGGCCGTGGCGAACCTGTTGGCCAATACAGTGCAGGTGACCGGCGCGGACGTGATGACCCAAATTACCCTGGAATGACCATGGAGCCGATCGCCGAGGTGGTAACGGTGTCCACCGTCGAGGTGGTGGCCCAGTGTTTTCCGCCCCCGACCCTGGATTTTCCGGCGGTGCCCCCCCTGGGCAGTTGGGTGGCGATCGACGACGGCAACGATGACGGCGACGCTCCCCGTAGCAGCGTGCTGGCGGTGGTGTATTTTGCCGAAACCGTTCCCATGGATGGCCTCCATCGTCCCGTGGCCCTGGGGCTATCGTTGGCCGAGCTGCGATCGCAGCAACCCCAAGTGTTTGCCACCCTCAAAACCGAATTTCGCGCTTTGGTGGTGGGCTTCCGCCGCGATCGCCGGGTGTACCATCACCTGCCGGCCCAACCGCCCCGCCTCCATCAAATGGTGCGACGATGTACGATCGCCGAAGTGCAGGACATCACCGCCAACCCAACTTTTGTGCGATCGCTGCTGCGGCCCACCCACGTCCCCACCGAAGAATTGGTGGCCGCCGTCCTCCGGCAAGCGTATCGGGATCGTCAGGGCGATCGCCCCTGGCTGGTGCAGGTCGGCAAACAGTTGGCGCTGTTGCTGGGAGAAGACTACGATCGCCTGACCGCCATTTTGGAACGGGTTTACCTGTAGCGGGGGGCAAGTCTTGCCCAGTCTAGGTTTCTGATTTTCCCGTATGCCCTAACCCCTTCTTCCCAGTAGCTATAGTCAATTTAATTAAAAGTGAAACGACCACGGTTGTTTTGATTGCCTTTAACCCCCTCTCCCTCCCTGGGCTGGGGGTGAGGGCAAGATTGTCGCAAACACATTTGAAATGACTATAATAGAACCAATACGGGGGCTTCGCCCCTGCGACCTGAGTTGTTTTGTCTCGTCGCTATGCAAAACAGCTATACAGGCGCATTCTTAATTAAAATGACTATAGGCTGAGCGCAGTCGAAGCCTGTCGCACAAAAAAAAGAACCCCAACGGCGGGGCTCGGCATCAGGCTGGGATTCACCCCAAACCAAGACTTATGATCGATTTAGTTAAGAATGGAACGACTACGCTTGTTTTGATTGCCTTTACTCCCCTCTCCCTCCTTGGGAGAGGGGCTGGGGGTGAGGGCAAGATTGTCGCAAACACATTTGAAATGACTATATATTCGGGGAGGTTCGGACATCGAAAGACAAGGGGGTTTGGGGGCTACGCCCCCAGCCAGGGGGTTCACCCCTGCACCCTGTCCTAATCAAGCTGTTTACAGCTATAAGACCCAAAACTAAGCCACCACTTCTTCGGTCGCCACTTCCTCGATGGGAGCTTCGGTGGCGATCGCCTCCTCGGGGGGAGCCGCTTCCACCATGGGCTCCTGGGGCCCCAGCGCCGACTGCGCCATTTGCTCGCGGTACTTGGCCGCCATCTCCTCGGCTTTTTCGTAGACCAACTGCGGATCGCGCACCATATCCCCCGGTTCCGCCTCCAACTGCTTGGTAGAAAGGGAAATCCGCCCCCGCTCCGCGTCCAAATCGATGATCATCACCTTCACTTCATCGTTGACGTTGAACACGCTGTGGGGCGTATCGATGTGCTCGTGGGAAATTTCCGAAATGTGCAGCAAACCGCTCACGCCGCCGATGTCGATGAACGCCCCGTAGGGTTTGATGCCGCGCACCGTGCCGATCACCACTTCGCCCACCTCCAGCTTGTTCATCTTCCGTTCCACCAGGGCCCGACGATGACTCAACACCAGACGGTTGCGCGCCTCGTCCACCTCCAAAAATTTTAGGGGCAACTCTTCTCCCACCAAATCTTCTTTGGGTTTGCGGGTGCTGATGTGGGATCCCGGAATAAACCCCCGCAACCCTTCAATCCGCACCAGGGCTCCCCCCCGGTTCGTCGCAAAAATCAGCGATCGCACCGTTGCATCTTCCTGTTGCAACTGGCGTACCCGCTCCCAAGCCCGCATGTACTCAATCCGCCGGATCGACAGGGTCAACTGCCCTTCTTCGTTCTCGTCGGCCAAAATGAAAAACTCGCGGGTGTCGTTGTCCTGCAAGACTTCCACCGGCTGCTCGATCCGGTTGATCGACATTTCTTGAATCGGGATAAACGCCGCCGTTTTCGCGCCAATGTCAATCAGAGCCCCCCGCGGCTCCAAGCTGAACACCGTACCCGCCACAATATCCCCAGGATTAAAGTGGTAGTCGTACTTGTCCAACAAAGCGGCAAAATCATCGTGGGAAAACCAACACCGCTCCCGTTGGTTTGAACCGTCTTTTTCTTGAGGAAGCGTTCGGGAATGCCGTTGCGCACCGACTTGCCGGCGGCCTTGCTGGCGGTTTTGCCAGCGACTTTCCCCGAGGTTGTGCTGGGGGTGGGGGTCGAATTGGTCATACGCGACGATCGCAACGCTCCTTACTAGGGTGTACAAAACCAGGGTGAACCAAGAAATAAAATCCAAGGGCAAATCCAAAAGCTTGCTTTGGGGCCAAGCCCAATCGGCAACCTACCGCAACTTTTAATTAGACAGAGGTTTTCTATTGTACAGGCAAGGGGCGAGCTTTGCTTCAAATTTTTGACGTAAAATTCAGGGGAGTTCCACCGAAGTTGGCTTGGAAATGTGGGGCAAACCCCAGCCCAATTTTTCCCGGAGCACCTGGAAAAACTCGCCCCGGTGGAGCCGGATAAACCGAGCGTAGTAACGCGATCGCTCGACCTTGACGTAATAATTGGGGTAGACATAGCAGCCGGCGTTGCCGTCCACCACCAACACCAAACGATGGCGGTTGGCCGGGGTAATGGTCACGGGTTCGCTGTTGGCGAAGACCAGGGCGCGGGAAGCCATGGAATGGGGGCAAATCGGCACCAGTTGCATCGCCGGAATGCCCGGTTCCAGGACGGGCCCCCCCGCCGACAAAGCGTAGGCCGTAGAGCCAGTAGGGGTCGATAGGATCAGGCCGTCGGCCGCCACATCGACGGGCTGATGGCGACCGATCGCCACCTCAAAGTGGCACATGCTGGTCAGGGGTTCCCGGTGCAACACCATCTCGTTGAGGCCCAGGGCTTCCCACAACAACCCCTCCGGCGTAAAAATCCGCACATCCAGAATAAACCGCTGCTCCACGATGTACTTGCCGGCGATCGCCTGGGTCAGGGCCTCTTGCCACTGGGAAAGGTAGGTTTCCGTCAGAAAACCCATGTGGCCGGTGTTCACCGAAAGCACGGGCAACCCACAGGGAGCCACCTGCCGCACCGCCGAGAGCACCGTCCCGTCCCCCCCCAAAGCCACCACAAACGCCAAATCGCGGACAAAGCCCGGCGGCACCAAACTCTCGATTGGGGTATGGCAGACCGGGCGATCGGGTTGGGCATACCCCAAAATGCCACCCCAACCGGTGGTGGTCACCGATTCCCAGCCCCGCTCCTCCAGCCAAATCGCCATTTCCCGGGCAATGCGCTGGGCTACCGGTTTGGCATCGTTGTAGATAATGCCTGCTTTGGGCACACCGTTTGCTCGTCGTATTTAAGGGTATCTTAACAAACTCTCTTGACGCCGCGGGGATCGGAAATGTCGCATTTGTCCTGCTACCGTATGATGTTAAATTAAGCGGCGCGACCTAGGCTGATGGCAAGCGGCATCCGCAAAGGCGATGTGAGACTCGTGGTGGCAAGGAGATAACCATGCGATATTTCTGGTACGGCCCCCCCGGGGTCTCGATTTTGTCATTGGGATTGACGCTCGGGCTGGCGGGGGGGATTCCCGGCACCCTGGGCCCTGCGATCGCCGAACCGATGCCTGTACCCCAACCTGTGCCCCAACCCGTGCTTGTGGATGGGGTTGCCGATCAAGAAAACCAGCCGGCTGGGCCGAGGGTGGCCCAACCTGGGGAATTCATCCCAGCGACTGTCCCGGCGATCGTTCCGTCGATCGTCGTGGGGGCGGCGCCGGCTTTTGTCCCGGTAGCTTCCCAAGGCGAGGTGGTGCGCACCGGGGATCTAACCGCGGTATCCACCCGGCTCGAAGACTTGGTGCGGCGGGAAACGGTGGTGGCTCAGGCCCGGGCCACCGTGGACGACACCGAGCGGCGACAGGTGCCCCGCAACACGTCGATTTTTGACCGGGGAATTGTGCCCACACCGGCCTTGGTGGTGCCCACCAACCCCAGCCAAGTCCAGTTGACCGGTTCCCAGGCCCTTTCTTTGCAAGAGGCGCTGGAGCTGGCGGAAATCAACAGCAAAGAATTGGATCGGGCCCGCATTGCGGTGCGTCGGGCCCGTGGGGAAAGGGAAGAAGCGCTGGCCGGGTTTGTGCCAACGGTGGCGGTGACGGGTCAGTACAGTTTTAGCGATTCGGCGGACATTCGTCAAAGCAACATCGCCCGGTTGCCGGGGCTTGGCGATAGCCCCACCCTGACCCAACCTTTGTCGGGGGCGGTGCAACTTTCCTACAACGTGTACACCTCTGGGTTGGTGGAATCTTTGGTCGGGGCTTCCGACCGTCGGTTGCGGGCCGCCGAAGCCGACCTCAAGCGCATTCGGCAAGGGATTTTGTTGCAGGTGGTCAACGCCTACATCGACTTGCAACAGGCCGATGAAACGGTACGGATTCGGCGGGCTTCGGTGTCGGCGCGGGAAAAAAGTTTGGCCGATACCCAAGCCCTGGAGCGAGCGGGGGTGGGCACCAAATTTGACGTGTTGCAGGCGGAAGTGCAGCTCAGCAATGCCCGGCAACAGTTGTTGAGCGATTTGAACAACCAGCAGGTGCGGCAGCGGGCTTTGGCCCAGTTATTGCAATTTGCGCCCACGGTGAACCTCACGGCGGCGGATAAAATTGTGCCCCGCGAAGACTGGAAAACCCCCCTCGAAGAGACCATTGTTCAAGCTTTTCGGAACCGGGCGGAGTTGGACGTCCAGCGGCAGTTGGCGGAATCGTTTGTGGATCGGGCCCGGGCCGAGTTGGCGCGGCTGGGGCCGCAGGTGACCCTCACCAGCAGTTTGGATGCCCGCGACAACCTCAGCAACGTGGGGGGCGTTTCCTTTGGGTATACCTTGGGGGCCCGGGTGGCCTGGCAATTTCTGGATGGGGGCGTTGCCGCCGCCCGGGTGAAGCAATTCGAGGCCGATCGCGATACGGCGGTGAATCGGTTTGAGGATTTGTTGACGCAAATTCGCTTGGAGGTGGAATCGTCCTACAGCACCTTGGTGTCGGGGCGGGAGCGGATTCAAACCGCCGACAAAGCGGTAGAGAGTGCCAGCGAAGCCCTGCGGTTGGCGCGGTTGCGGCTGACGGCGGGGGTGGGCACCCAACTGGAGGTGATCCGGTCCGAAGAAGACCTCACCCAAGCGGAGGTCAACCGCTCTACAGCCATTTTTGACTTCAACCGGGCGCGGGCCACCCTGGATCGCGCGGTAGACGGTCTCTAGGATATCCATGGCGGAATTGGCGATCGCCTTGGGCGAAATCAACCGGGCGGATTTGACCCCAATGTTGCAGCATTTTGCCGCGGTGAAGGATCGCCATCCCCAGGCTCTGCTGTTGTATCGGTTGGGGGATTTTTACGAGACCTTTTTTGAAGATGCCCAAACCCTGTCCCAGGAATTGGAATTGGTGTTGACGGGCAAGGATGGGGGCAAAAACGTGGGGCGGGTGGCCATGGCCGGGGTGCCCCATCATGCCTTGGAGCGTTACGCCCGGCAATTGGTGCTGAAGGGCTATGCGGTGGCGGTCTGCGAGCAAATGGAGTCGGCGGCCGAGGCCCAAGGCCTGGTGCGGCGGGAGGTGACGCGGGTGATTACGCCGGGCACGGCCCTCGAAGAAGGGATGCTGTCCGCCAAGCAAAACAATTATTTGATGGCGATCGTGCCGGCGGGGGGGGTGGCCTGGGCCGATGTCTCGACGGGGGAGTTTTGTGCTACCCAAGTGGCCGCCGGCGAAGGGGTGTTGCAGGAATTGTACCGGTGGCAACCCGCCGAGGTGATTTATGCCACCGACGGCAGCCCGGAGCGTCCGGCGTTGTTCCCGGATGGGTTTTGTTATACCCCCCGTTCCCCCGGCAGCTTTGCTTTGGCGGAGGCCCAACAACGGCTGATGGAAACCTTTGCGGTGCGATCGCTGGAGGGGTTTGGGTTGACGGAATTTCCGTTGGCGACGCGGGCGGCCGGGGCCATTGTGGACTACCTGCGGGAAACCCAGCCGGGGGGAATGGCGCCCCTGTTGCCCCCCAAGGTGCAGTACCCGGGGATTGCCTGGTTTTGGATCGGCCAACCCAACAAAATTTGGAGATTTTGCAGACCGTCCGGGAGGGGGCGACGGCGGGTTCTTTGCTGCGGGCGGTGGATCGTACCGTGACCGCCATGGGCGGCCGGTTGTTGCGACGGTGGTTGGTGCAACCCCTGATGAACCCCTCGGCGATCGCCGCGCGGGCCGACACGGTGGCGGAACTGGTGGCGGACGGCTCGTTGCGGGGGGAACTGCCCAAGGCGCTGGGGGACGTGCGCGATCTGGAGCGGTTGGCGGGACGCATTGGCAGCGGGACGGCGGGGGCCCGCGATTTGGTGGCGCTGGCCAGTTCCTTGAGCCGGTTGCCGACGATCGCCCGCTTGGCGACGCGGGGACACTCGGCTTATTTGACCCCCCTCCAAACGGTGCCGCCGGAATTGCTGACTTTGGCGCAAAAACTGCAACATTGGCTGGTGGAAACCCCGCCCCTGACCTTGACCGAAGGGGGGCTGATCCAAGCGGGGGCCAGCGCCGAACTCGATCGGTTGCGGCAACAGACCGAAGAAGATTTGGCCTGGTTGGCCCAACTGGAAAAAACTGAGCGGCAACGCACCGGCATCGCCACCCTCAAGGTTGGCTACACCAAAGCCTTTGGGTATTACCTCAGCATTTCCCGGGGAAAAGCGAACAGGCGCCTGCCGAATACATCCGCAAGCAAACCCTCACCACCGAAGAGCGTTTCATCACCCCCGAGCTCAAAGAACGGGAAACCCGTATCCTCCACGCCCGCGACGAACAAAATTTGCTGGAATACCAGTTGTTTGACCAGTTGCGTACCGAAGCGGCCACCCACATCGCCGCCATTCGGGCGATCGCCGCCCACTTGGCCGCCGCCGACGTGTTGGTGGGTTGGGCCGACATCGCCGTGAAATACCAATACTGCCGACCGGTGTTCACCGCCGATCGCCGCTTGGAAGTGGTGGGCGGTCGGCACCCCGTCACCGAACAAACCCTGCCGGCGGGCTTTTTTGTGCCCAACGATGTGCGCTTGGGGGGCCCCGACCATCCCGATTTGATGGTGTTGACCGGGCCCAACATGAGCGGCAAAAGCGTTTACCTGCGCCAATTGGGACTGATTCAACTGTTGGCCCAAACCGGTTGTTTTGTGCCGGCCACCCGGGCGACCCTCGGCCTCTGCGATCGCATTTTTACCCGGGTGGGGGCGGTGGACGACTTGGCCACCGGGCAATCCACGTTTATGGTGGAAATGAACGAAACCGCCAACATCCTCAACCATGCCACCGATCGCTCCCTGGTGTTGTTGGACGAGATTGGGCGGGGCACCTCCACCTTTGACGGCATGGCGATCGCCTGGGCGGTGGCCGAATACCTGGCGGAAACCCTGCAAGCCCGCAGCATTTTTGCCACCCACTACCACGAACTCAACGAACTGGCCGGGTTGTTGCCCAACGTCGCCAATTTCCAGGTGGCGGTCAAGGAATTGCCCGACGAGATTGTGTTTTGCACCAGGTGCAGCCGGGGGGCGCCGATCGCTCCTACGGGATCGAAGTGGCCCGGCTGGCGGGGTTGCCGGCCCCGGTGATCGGGCGATCGCGGGAATTGTTGGGCACCATCGCCAAAAATAGCCGAATTGCCACCGGTCTGCGCAAGGGCGCCCGCCAACCCGAAGCGACGCCGCCCGCCGACCAACTCACCATCTTTGCCACGGAAAACTAGGTTGCTAGTCGCTTAAAAACAGGTATAATCAAGGACTGCAATTTAACCAAACCCCACCTATGGCCTTGCTGCAAGAATTCAAGCAAGAAATCATGACCGAGTATCAACGGCACGAAGGGGATACCGGTTCGTCGGAAGTTCAGGTCGCTATGTTGTCGGCGCGGGTGCTCCAACTCACCGAGCACCTGAAAACCCACCCCAAGGATTTTGCCTCCCGGCGGAGCCTGTTGAAGCTGATCGGTCAGCGCAAACGGTTGTTGGCATACATCCGCAGCAAGAGCGCCGAAAACTATCGCCAACTCATTGCTAAGCTGGGAATCCGCGGCTAACCTACCTCCTCTTCCTCATGTCGGAACCCAAACCCCTGCCCTTTGAACCGAAAGGGCGCAACGCCCGCCAAAAGGCCCAGAAAACGAGCGCCCCCAATTCCCCGGCCCCAAAGCCCGCCGGTGCCCAATCCGCCAAAAAACGCGGTCAAGGGAAGGCGGCCCCCAATCCCCCAAGGGAGAGCCGGATGGGAGGGGTGCCCCCCGAAGTAAGCGATCGCATGGTGCGACGGGCGGCGTTGTTCTGCGGCATTCCGACGGCCATGGGGTTTGGTTCGTTGGTGGCGAGCTACATCGCGATCTCGCGGCACTGGCTGGAGGTGTCCAACACGTTGGTGTTGTTGGTCAGCTTGGGTTTAACTGGGTTGGGGGTGCTGGGTTTAAGCTATGGGGCGCTCTCGGCTTCTTGGGATCCCGGTCGCGTGGGTTCGCGATGGGGAGGGGACGAGTTTCGGAAAAACCTCGGCTATTTGACGGAGGCGTGGCGATCGCAACGTATTGCCAAAACCGATGCCCCCAAGGATGAAACCCCCTAGGGTGTGTTGACATTGCCCGCACTTCCCATTCCTCTCCGCTGGTGGATAGGGCCCCTCTCCTTTCTGCGGCAGGCTCAGGTACCAGGGAGAGGGAGCCAAGCAATACCCATGCTCTTGCTGTCAACGGAAACTGGTTCCTGGGTGCAAACCGTTACCATGGAAGAAGTCGGCCAACCCAACCTGCCGAAAGCTGGGTTTGGCGGGCGCTCCCTGTTGAATTTGTCCTTGAATTTCCCGAACTGCGGGGATAACCGGAGGTTTACCCATGGCTGCGCGCTCCCTTTGCCCTCGCTGCGAGCTTTGCCGGAGGATCTTCCGGAGGAGGGCAACCTTTACCTTTGGTTTCCCTTGGGGCACACCTTTGGCAAGGCGACGCGGGCCCTCCAGGAAGTGTTTGCCGATCGCCCCGACGATTTGAGGTTGGAGTCCAAGGCGTTGTTGGCGATCGCCCCTTTGGGCAAGGGGGGGCTATGGGAAGCGTTAACCGCGGTGTTGACGGAGCGGGAATGTGCCAGCACCAAGGCGCTGTGGGTGCCGGCGGGAGCCTCCCCCCAGTTCGACGATTTTCCCCGGGTGATCTCGTTGGCGCAGGCGATGGGCTTGCAATCTTCGCGGTGGTTGATTGCTTTGCTGGACAATCGCCAACTTACCTCTTATTTTCAGCCCATTGTGGCGGCGGCAAACCCCGGTCAAATCGTGGCGCAGGAGGCCTTGATGCGGGGTTTGGATGGGGACGGGGTGATTTTGCCGGGTCGGATTTTGGGCGCGGCCAAAACCGCCGAACTGTTGTTTCAGGTGGATTTGGCGGCCCGCCAGAGCGCCATTCGGGAAGCCCTGCGGCACGAGTTGCCCCAACGCGGTCAAAAAGTGTTTGTGAACTTTACCCCCTCCTCCATTTACGATCCGGCCTTTTGCTTGCGATCGACCGTCGAGTACGTCAACGATACCGGCATTCCCCACGAGCAAATTGTGTTTGAGATTACCGAATCGGAGCGGGTCAACGACATGGATCGGCTGCGGGACATTCTCGATTTTTATCGGGGGGCGGGGTTTGGGGTGGCCCTCGACGACATTGGTTCGGGTTATTCGGGGCTGAACATGCTGCATCGGTTGCGCCCCGACTACGTCAAACTGGACATGGAGCTGATTCGCGACGTGGATCACGATCCCTACAAAGCGGTGGTGGCGCAAAAAATCGTCGAAATTGCCCAAGAGCTGGGCATCACCACCCTGGCCGAAGGGATCGAAACCGCCGCCGAGTTGCGGTGGGTGCAGCAAGCGGGCATTGATTTGGCCCAAGGGTTTTTGCTGGGAAAACCGACTTCTCCTCCCCACCAAGCGATCGCCTTTGCCATGTAAACTCGGGAAGAATCCCGCTTGAGGACGTTGGCACCGTGTGTCGAATTGCCGGGTTTTGGGATCGGGAAGGGGACGAGGCCACGGCGATCGCCATGCGCGATGCGTTGGCGGCGGGGGCCCCGACGGTTGCGGGCTGTTCTGGCAGCGATCGCGGGGGGTGGCGTTGGGCCATCGGCGGTTGGCGGTGCTGGATTTGTCGCCGGCGGGGCACCAGCCCATGGTGTTTGGGGACATGGCGATCGCCTACAACGGCGAAATTTACAATTTCCGGGAAATCCGTCAGGAATTGCAGGCGCGGGGTTACACCTTTGCCTCCGAAACCGATACCGAAGTATTGCTGAAGGGGTTGCATTGTTGGGGCCCTGAAGTTGTGACCCGGTGCCGGGGCATGTGGGCCTTTGCCTGTGGGACGGCGATCGCCTGTGGTTGGTGCGGGATGCCTTGGGCGTCAAGCCTTTGTATTATTGGCATGCGACGGTCGGCTGGCCTTTGCCTCGGAACTGAAGTCCTTTTTTGCCCATCCCCGCTTCCACCCTGAAATCGACCCGGTGGCCTTGACTTCTTACCTGCAATACGGCTACGTCCGGGCTCCCCTCAGCATTTGGCAGGGGGTATCCCAGGTATTGCCCGGGGAATGGCTGTGCCTGGCGGCGGACGGTACCCTCACCCGCCACCGGTATTGGGACGTGTTGACCCATTTCCAACAGGGGGAACGGGAACGGGCGACGTGGCTGGCCCGCCCCGCAGCGGAATTGGAGGCAGAATTGACCGCCCACCTCCAGGAAGCCTTTCGGTTGCGCTTGGTGGCCGACGTGCCGGTGGGGATGTTTCTCAGCGGCGGCACCGACAGCAGTTTGGTGGCGGCTTTGCTGCAGGAACAAAGCACCTTGCCCCTCAAAACCTTCACCATTGGCTTTGCCGATGCCCGCGACGAGGCCCCTACGGCCCGGGCGATCGCCCAGCACTTGGGCACCGATCACGCCGAGTTGTACTGTACCGAAGCCGAAGCGCAAGGGATTGTGCCGCTCCTGCCGGAAATTTACGACGAGCCCTTGGCCGATAGCTCGGTGATTCCCACGGTGTTGTTGGCGCGGTGGGTGCGTTCCCAGGTGACGGTGGCCCTTTCCGCCGACGGGGGCGATGAGCAATTTTACGGGTATCCCCGGTACACCCGCTTGGCCCAGGCGTTGCGGTATCCGCCGGCCCTGCGGTGGGGGTGGCAGCCGCCGGCTTGGGTGTGGTCGGTGTGGTCACGGCGGGTCAACCTCCGTGAGAAGTACGCCAAATTGCAGGCGATTTGGCAACAGGATAGTCGCCCGGCTCAGTACGACATCACGGTGCGGCATTTGCTGGATCCCGAGTTGGCAGCCTTGGGGCGATCGCCCACCCCGGCGGCGATCGCCAACCCCGATTTGGAAACTCCCCACTTCATGGCTTGGCAAGACATCGAAGGTTTTCTGGCCGGCGACATTTTGCCCAAAGTGGATCGGGCCACCATGCACGTGGCGTTGGAAGGACGGGAGCCGTTTTTGGATCGGGTGTTGGTGGAATACACCAGTCGGCTGCCCCCGGAATTTAAGTACCCCAACGGGCAGAGCAAATACCGGTTGCGGCAAATTTTGCGATCGCGTCTGCCGTTGTCGTTGTTGCAGCCGGGCAAGGTGGGCTTCGGGGCGCCGATCGCCGCGTGGTTGCGGGGGCCGCTGCAACCGTTGTGCCGGGAATACCTCGATCCGGTGCGGTTGCGGCGCGAGGGGTGGTTTTGCCCAGAGACCGTGCAACGATGGCAGGAGGATTTCAATACGGGCCGGAGCCAGGACGGTCAAAAGCTGTGGACGCTGCTGGTGTTTCAGTTGTGGCAAGAGCGATGGTGTCGCCGCTAGGCTCCTTGTAAAGCGATCGCCCCCGTTGCCAAATCTCCTCAATGGGCAGCATTTCCCCTTCCTCAGTGAGAAATTCGTGGTCGGGGGTGGCCCAAATCTCGCTGCCGTCCTCCAGTTCGTAGGCAAACACTTCCTGGAGTCCGCGGGCGTGTCGCTGGGCAATGGGCTGGCGCACGATGTGCCCCGCCGGCGTGCGGCTGTACACATGGCAGTCCATACCTTCCATCACAATTTGGCCAATGGGCAGCGGCCCGTATTCGACGGTGAGAACCAAAGTATCGTAAGCCAGGCAATACTCGGCAAACATCACCATTTGCTCGAACAACTCCGCCGCCACCTCCGACGGAATGCCGTTGGCCGCCGCCCCATCCAAAAACTTGCCCCGTTGTTTTTCCATCTCGGCGGGTTTCTTTTTGCCCATGGCCCGCCGCAACAAATCGGCTTCACCGAGGGTATACCCCGCCAAATCTTGGGCGATTTTCATGATTTGTTCCTGGTACACCAAAATCGAATAGGTGTCCTTCAGGATCGGCTCCAAGAGTTCATGGGCATACTCCATCGCCTCCCGCTTGTGTTTGCGGTTGATGAATTTGGGGATCAACCCGGCATCCAAGGGCCCCGGCCGGTACAACGCCAACACCGAAGAAATATCATCGATGCAGGAGGGCTTCAAATCCTTCACAATTTGCCGCATCCCCGACGATTCCAACTGAAAAATGCCTTCGAGGTCGCCCCGGGCCAGCAATTCGTAGGTTTTCTGGTTTTCCGACGTGGGGCGATCGGGCAGCACCTCCCCCCAAGTGAATTCCGGTTGCTGTTGCTGAATCAGGGCCACCGTGTTCTCAATGATGGTGAGGTTGCGCAACCCCAAAAAGTCCATTTTCAAGAGCCCCAGGGCCTCTAAGTCCTCCATCGGGTACTGGGTGGTGACGTTGCCATCGTTGCTGCGCTGGAGGGGCACCACCTCATCCAAAGGCATCGGCGCAATCACCACCCCGGCGGCGTGCACCCCGGTGCTTTTGTTCACCCCCTCGATCCGCATGGCCATGTCCAACCATTGTTGATTGCGGGGTTCCTTCTCCACTTTCTCTTTGAATTCTTTGGCGGGGGTTTCCTCAGAAATCATCACCTTGAGCTTGACCGGTTTGCCCCGCACCACCGGAATCAATTTGGCCATCTCATCGGAATCGCGGTACGGTATTTCCAACACCCGCGCCACGTCCTTCAACACCGCTTTGGAAGTGAGGCGGTTGAAGGTCACAATTTGAGCCACCCGCTCCTGACCGTACTTTTGGGTGACGTACTCAATCAATTCCCCCCGCCGCTCCATGCAAAAATCCGTGTCGATGTCCGGCATGGATTTTCGTTCGGGGTTGAGAAAGCGCTCGAACAACAGCCCGTGGTGAATGGGATCGATGTTGGTGATGCCCATGGCGTAGGCCACCAACGAACCGGCGGCGGAACCCCGGCCCGGCCCCACCGGCACCCCCCGTTCCCGGGCGAACCGGATGTAGTCCCACACCACCAGAAAGTAGGTGGCAAATCCCTTTTGCTCGATGACTTCCAGTTCCCGCAACAACCGGCTCTGGTATTCCGCCGCGATCGCCTCCCGCCGGTCAACCCGGCAACGATCCTGCAAACCGCCCCAGGCAATTTCTTCCAAGTAGGTTTCGGCGGTGTATCCCCTCCGGCACCGGATAGCTGGCGGCGACGGGGGGCCCCGAAACATCGTAGGTTTCCACCTTGGCCGCCACCTTCACCGTGGTGGCGATCGCCCGATCGCTGTCGGCGGGGTCGAGGTGATCGCGAAACAGCGCCCGCATTTCCGCCGCCGATTTTAGGTATTCGGTGCCGCTGTAGCGCAAGCGATCCGGCTCTTGAATGGATTTGGCGGTTTGAATGCACAACAGGGCATCGTGGGCCTCCACGTCGTAGCAGGAAACGTAGTGGGCATCGTTGGTGGCAATCACTTCAATGCCCAGTTCCTGGCCAATGCGCACGATCTCCGGGTTCACAATCCGGTCTTCCGGGTACCCGTGATCCTGAATTTCTAGGTAATAATCTTCGCCGAATTCTTCTTGGTACCAAGCCGCCACCTGCCGGGCAATGTCCGGGTGCCCTTGCAAAATAGCTTGGGGCACTTCCCCCGCCATGCAGCCGGAGGTGAGGATCAGCCCCTCTTTGTATTTCACCAAATACTCTTTGTTGATGCAGGGCCGGGCAAAAATTCCCTTCCCCTGAAACCCTTGCAAATGGGAAATCGTGGTGATCTTCACCAGATTTTTGTAACCCTGGAGGTTTTTGGCCAACACCACCTGATGGTATTTGCGTTTCCGCTCCTGCTTGGTGATGTCGCCGTTGATCACGTACATCTCGTTGCCGATGATGGCCTTCAGCCCCTTGGCTTTGCAGGTGCGCAGAAGCTCCATCGCGCCGTACATCACCCCGTGATCGGTGAGGGCAATGGCTTCCATCTCCAGGGCGATCGCCCGATCCACCAGATCGGGCAATTGGCTGGCCCCATCCAACAGCGAGTACTCGGAATGGGTGTGCAAGGAGACAAACTCGGAGGCAAATTCGCCCATGGCAGGGAGCAACAAAGGTGGTTCCAGTGTACTCCCCGCCCCGTCCCTACTCGATCATCTCGGAAGGAAATCCGCTGTAGGCCGCCATGCCGTGTTCGCCGATGTCCAGCCCTTCCACTTCTTCCTCTTTGGTCACCCGCACCGTACCGCCGGTGAGGGCGCGATCGCATACCAAGCGGCAAAGCTAAAGACCGTGGTGAACAACCCCACCGACAGGATGCCGATGATTTGGGGCACGAGCTGGGCAATGCCACCGCCGTAAAGGAAGCCTTTGAGGGGCCCTAGACCCTCGCCGTACAGGACAAAACTGCCCAAACCGGCGCTGTCGGGCCCCACCGCAAACAGACCCACCGCCAAGGTGCCCCAAATGCCGCAGACCAAGTGCACCGAGGTGGCCCCCACCGGATCGTCAAACTGGAGCTTGTCGAAGAGTTGCACCGCAAACACCACAATCACCCCGGCGATCGCCCCAATGGCTACCGCCGAGGGCAAATCCACAAACGCGCAGGCCGCGGTGACCCCCACCAACCCCGCCAAAATGCCGTTGACGATCATCGAAAGGTCGGGCTTGCCCAGGGCGATCCATGCGGTCACGGTGGACGCAATGCCACCGGCCGCCGCCGCCAAATTGGTGGTCAGGGCAATATGGGCAATCAAACGGGGATTTGCGGCCATGGTGGAACCCGGATTGAACCCAAACCACCCCAACCACAAAATCAGACAGCCCAGGGTGGCCAGACCCATGTTGTGACCGGGGATGGCATTCACGCGCCCATCCTCTTCGTAGCGCCCCAGCCGTGGCCCCAAAATGCCGGCCCCGACCAAGGCGGCCCAGCCTCCTACCGAGTGAACCGGCGTGCAGCCGGCAAAATCCCAGAAACCGGCTTTGGCCAGCCAACCGCCGCCCCAAATCCAGTGCCCCGTAATGCTGTAGTTGATGCCCACCAGCACAAAGCTGAAAAGCAAAAACGCCAAAAACTTAATGCGCTCGGCCACCGCCCCCGAAACGATCGTCGCCGCCGTCCCGGCAAACATCAACTGGAACAAAAATTTCGCTTCGAGGGGGATGGTGGTCCAACTCAAAGAACCAAATACCCCTTGGTAGGCATCGCCGGTCGCCGGGCTGTTGTCGGCTCCACTCAGGAAAAAGCCGCTGGTGCCAAAAAACGGGTTGCCATCGCCAAACATAAACCCAAAACCGATCGCCCAGTAGGCCATCGTGGCGATCGCAAACACGATCAGGTTCTTGGTGAGAATGTTCACCGCATTTTTACGGCGGCAGAAGCCCGATTCCACCAACGCAAAGCCGGCATTCATGAAAAACACCAGGAAAGCCGCCACGGCGACCCACAAGGTATCCAAAGCGACCTTGAGTTCCCCCACCTTATCTTCGGTAGGGGCATCCTGGGCGATCGCCGCGTAGCTCCAAAACAGGCCGATCAGGGCGGCCAAAGGCAAACAGGCCTGCCAATTGATGGACTGGCGCTGCCGTTGTTTTCTTCTCAATCGGTGAATAAACACGTTTGGTTGCTATGGTTGTGACAAGGTGGACACCCTACGCTCCACCCCGCCCTCTCCAGAAGGTTTGTCTGGGGGGCCGGCACGGAAATCCCGAAAGGATAGAGAGGCAAACCCTCCCTTGGCAATCGCTTCGAGCATCCCCGCCGGCCCAACCCTGGCCAGACAAACCGGGAAATGGTTGGGGGACTTGGCGTAAGTTTTGCTTTATGTTTGGTATCGAACCAGACTTACCCTTAGGGCTTTGTATCGAAATGCACATTTTCCCGTAAGGCACAATCGAAGAGGGGAGCGCGCTGGCGCCCGGTCAAGAATTTTGGAGCAAGCAAGGCGGGTATGGTAGCAGCAACGGCAGAGACGGGAACGCAGTTGGCCGCGGTGGCCCGGACGGCGGCCCAGGGGTTGGGCATTGGCAAGTTTGATGTGGGCGGCTCGTTGGCGGATGAGTCCGATGCTCGGGTGGAACGGGGGGTGCCCAAACAGGTGTCGGCGGCCAACAGCGCGGCGGTGACGGTGCGGGTGTGGGGCGATCGGGGGACGGTGGGGGTGACCTCGACCACGGATTTAACAGAGACGGGCTTGACCCAGGCTTTGGCCATGGCCCGCGATGCCAGTGCCTTTGGCAATGCCGAACGCATTCCCGATTTCAGCCCCCTGGCCCAGTCCCCCACGGCGATCGCCCCCACAAGCCCACCAATCGCCGAGCCGGTCGCGGTGGGGCAATTGGTGGAAACCCTGTTGCAGGCCGAACAAGAATTGTTGGCCGCCCATCCGGCGATCGTGGGGGTGCCCTACAACGGGCTCAGCCAGGGGCGCCGCGCCCGCTTTTATTTCAACAGCGAAGGGGCACACCGCTGGGAAGAAACGTTTTCCACGTCGATGTACCTGTACAGCCGGACGGAAGCCCCAGGGCAGCGATCGCGCAGTGCGGGCGCCTACCGCGTGGCCCGCGATTTTGCCGGATTGGATGTGGCGGGGGTGCATCCGCGAGGCGGCGACCAAGACGATCGCCCATCTCGACTACACCAAAATTCCTTCGGGCAAGTATTTGGTGGCGTTTTCGCCGGAGGCTTTCTTGAGTCTGCTCTACGCTTTTGCCAACATTTTCAATGCCCAGAGTGTGTTGGATAAACTGAGTTTGTCGAATGCGGACTCCTTGGGCCAGGTTTTGGCGCCCGACTTTTTCAGTTTGACGGACAACGAGTTGCACCCGGCCAACCCGACGATCTCTTGGTTTGATGGCGAGGGGACCCCAACCCAACCGCTGCCCTTGATCGAAAACGGGGTGTTGACCCATTTCCTCCACAGCTCGGTGACGGCCAAGCCTTTCCAGACGGCCCCGACGGGCCACGGCCGCTTGGGGGCAAAGGTGGGGGTATCGCCCAATTTCTTCTGCGTGGCGCCGGGCGCCCAACCGGTTTGCGATCTGGCTACCATCGAAAATGCCATTTATATCGATGAACTGAACGCCCTCCATGCCGGGGTACAGGCTTCCCAAGGCTCCTTCTCGTTGCCCTTTGACGGTTGGTGGTACCGCCACGGCGAGCGAGTGAGCATCGAAGCGGCCACGGTGGCGGGGGATATGTTGACGGTCTTGCGATCGCTGGTTTCGGCGGACGGTACGGCGAAGGCCACGCCCCGGGGGGTCTCGCCCGTGGTCTGGGCCGAGGGGTTGGCGGTGACGGCCGAGTAACGGTCGGTTTTGGGATGTGACGGCTACCAAGCAGGCAAATATGGAAGTTTGGCGATCGCCCTGGAGCGGGTGGCAACGGGAATGGCGGGATGCGGATTGGCTATTGTTGGGGCTACCGGCGGGGCTAACGGTGTGGGGAGCGCTGGCCATTCGCAGCGTGCAACACAATTTGCCCTGGAGCGATTGGGGACAGCATTTGCTAACCGGAGCCGTTGGCTTGGGGTTGGCGCTGATGCTGGCCCGGTTCCCCTACGATCGCTGGCAACGCTACCACTGGCCCCTCTACGGCCTGGCCAACCTGCTGTTGGTGGCGGTGTTGTTCATCGGCACCACGGCCCTGGGGGCCCAACGCTGGATTCCGGTGTTCGGTTTCAACGTGCAACCTTCGGAATTCGCCAAATTTTCGTTGGTGCTGTCCCTGGCGGCGGTGTTGCAGGGGCAGCCGGTGCGGCACCCCATTGATTTAATCCGGGTGGTGCCGGTGCTGATCCTCCCCTGTTTTCTGGTGTTGCTGCAACCCAACCTGGGCACAACCCTGGTGTTCGTGGCGATCGCCGTGGGGATGCTCTACTGGGCCGGCGCCAAACTGGGCTGGCTCATCCTCTTAATATCGCCCCTGATTTCGACC